>NZ_JHVE01000020.1:0-67431 GCF_000619985.1 Prevotella sp. P6B4 | reverse complement strand
CGAATACTTGTTGTGGTTCACACAGTGCGCACCCACCATCCATTCCGGTCGGCCAGCCTCAATTTCTCCGTTACGACGGATCACGTAATGATAGCCTACGCCAAACTTAAAGCCTTTATCATGATGCCAGGTATCGATCTTGGCAACCGAGGATGTCTGATCAGGTCGCACTGCCGAACAATGAACGACTATCAGAGTAATGCTCCGCATGACTGAACGGCTAATGTGCCTGCAATCGTTGTGATGACCGTTGCCAGGAACTTAATGACCTTGACAACCTTCTTCCATGAAATCTTTACCATAAGTAGTTTGTTTTTTTAAGTGAAACCATTAATCTTCTGTGCTGCCGTCGGGGTTGGGCTCGCCACCACCGGTATTGCCGCCGCCAGTGTTACCGCCACCAGTATTACTGCCGGTGTTACCTCCAGTATTGGGGGCTACACTGCCACTGCCTGCAGACGAGGCTGAATCGAGATTCATGATGTTGTCGTGGGTCTCCTCGAACAACACATCCTTCACCAGCGTCTTGGCATTCACATATCTCTGGACGATTCTGCCATTCTTCTCGCCAGAACCTGTCACGATGCGCTCCACCTCGGGCTGGAACAGCACACGGCGCGAGGAGATGGTGGCTGCGGTGCAGTCCTCTGCCTTGTTAACACCGATACTGGAGAAACCGACCTTGAAGATGCCGATACCTGCCAGACGAATCTTCTCACCCATCTCCAGGAAATGCTTCATGGCTGCGCCCAGCTCGTCGAGAGCCGCTTTGATGTCGCTGCGCTTCAGCGTTGCCTGCGTCTGGATGAAATCAGCAATCTCATCGGTCTCGATGAACTTCTGACCATACACCGGCTTGGCATAATACTTGCCATAACTCTTCTGATTAAACGAGTTTTTGTTCTGTGTCTTAATGTACTTCTGACTCATAACTTTTTTAATTAATTGGTGAATAACTGGGCTTGCTCGCCGACAGGGGCAACTATGGGTTGTGCATAACGCAACTATGGCTCGAAGGCAAGTCAACTTGCGGTCGTAGTCCAGTCACTTTCCCCCTCTAAGCTGACTGAGGAACGATGCGAAGATGACTGCGGAACGAGTGGAAGATGACGCTGGGACAACCCTAAACTGACCTATCTGCGGCTCGCTTGCCTTAACAAGTACAAAGATACAACATCCGAAACACCAATTGGCACACTCGAGCGCACTCAGGCGCTCAAGGTCTTACTTTGATGAATTTACGCTTCGGAAGATCGATATCCAGCACTTCGCACAAGTATTTCACACCCCAAGGCGGCAGCAGCCTGGTTTTCGGACCGATACCCATCGCTGACAGCGCTGGCTGATGCAGACTGATCCAACGTGAGAAAGTGCGTTTCGAAGCTCCCGACAACTCTCTCAACTCACTCTTATAATACGATCTGATTTCAAATTCCTCCATTTTTTTTTATTTTAGAAAAATGACGTTTTTAAATAATATGATTTAACTTATTGATTCATAGAGATTTACACTGTTTTGCAGGTAACAATGGTGACGTATAAACACAACCTTCATACGCGCGAGAAAAAAGTGGTAGATTTTTATTCTATAAAAAGTTTGTAAATCACGTCACCATCACCACCTCAAAGAGTATCAAAACGGAAGCTCTTGCTCCTGAATATCAGGCAGTTGCAGAGATTTTGATTCAACATTTTCACCATGACTGTTTTCTAAAATTTCAAATTGTTGCTGCTCGGGTGTAAGCTCAACGACCTTATAGTAAGTATAACCGCCACTTTTCTTGGTTTTAAAATTCTTTAGTTTCATCACCTCTGCAATCTTTCTGGGGGAAAGTCCGCGGTTCACTCCGCCAACCAGAGCCATGGCAATCATCGATGCGCTCATCCACTTAAAGCTCTCGTTTCCTCTCGGTTTGCGCAATCGCGATACGATGACCTCTTCCTCAGGCGTAGCATATTTGAACGAGGCGTTTTGGGCATTAAGTTCCTCCTCTTCCTGTTTTGAGAGATAGTATCTGAAGCCCTGTAGATATTCATGGTACAGCTGGGCATAGAGTTGATCGTAGTCGAGATTCCACTGATGCGGATCGTCAATTCTGTTAACCATAAAGCAGAACCATCGGCGAGTGCCCGACAAGTCGGTTAGTATCTGCTGCCGATTGCCCGTAGCACAGAACGAGGCCAGCCTGTGTTTCTGCTCCCGGAAGATGGCATAAGGCCGACGCTCCTTGATATTCGGACTTGTGATGAGTCCCTTCAGTTCCTCCATATCCCTACCCTCGATGGCCTCAATCTCCTCGATATCGACCAGGCAGTTCTCTGTAAGGGCTATGCGATCGTCTTTTGATGCAAAAGAATTATGGGTATTCTCCCAGAAATAGCGATGAAGTGCTGGGGGCAGAATATGTCGGAAGAAAGTGGTTTTATAGATACCTTGAGGACCTATGAACATCAGCACTGCCTGATTACACACCTTGTCGTCCATCCATCCTGCCAACATACCTACAAGCCACCTTTCCAGTCTGTCCTTTAGCCGTTTACTTGCGTTTTCTTCCGTATCCCTCATGGCTACGGCATCCACATGTACATGGGCCGCCACCTCGGCAATCCGGTCTTTTCCGTCCCATACAGGGAGTTCCTGGATGTATGCCCTCACAGGATGAACAAACTCGGCAAAGCTGCTCTCCACTACACTCTTCACGTCTTGTACCAACACACGCTTTCCCGTATCCATCGCCATTTTTACGCGCATGCTGTTGATAGCAATTTTGTCAACTATCTGCCAAGAGTCGGTTCCCTGCTTATTGCAATATAGCATCTGGTCAGTCACCAGGTTATACATCACTCGATAACGTTCAGATAGCCACTTATGTATCTCCGGTAAGTCGGCCATCGAGTTGTCGCGCCTCTTCGGCAGTTTATTCAGTTTCCAAGTGCCAAACTTGTCAGCAGCCTTATATTCGTGGTGGATAGCGTCTTCTCGGCCTTTTTCCTCATAGTCGGCCCACTCCTGCTGCGCCCATTCTATCAGTTTATCCTCATCTACACCAAATCGATTAAACAAATAAGCAGCGTGTAGCACATAGTCGTGATGATGATGGGGTTCCCACGAGAATCCCTTTTCAGTCATCATCTGTTCTATGCGCTGCCACGCCTCTTCTAAGTCGGCATGTTGAGAGGCTGCCTGATAGATCTTGCGTTTTCTCCCGTGTTCTTGGTATTCGCAATTCTCCTCAACAATCAAATCGTCGGGAATCAAGTAGGGCAAAGCGCATGGATTAAAAAACAGGCGTGCATCGTAGGCCATGCCCGAGAGTCGGGTAAAATCACAGCATGCCTTGTCGTATTGATGTCCGGCCACCAGCGCCAGTTGTTCATTACCCATCAAGAAAGCAGCTCGCCACGATGCGTCATCGGCCTTTTGATTGTTCTCACGCATATAACAATAAATAATCCGCAATCCCTTGCCACTGATGGTGTGATACATCAGCAGCACGTGCGGATCCTGCTTCAGTCGGTTAAAGACAGTCTCCAGTTCTTCCGGATCATCAATGTCATCAATATCACACATTGCCAGATTAGTAAAACCTTGAGCTTGCTCATTGCTATGTCCCAAGCCACGAAAGACAACAGCCACCGAGAAGGCGCTAACCAGCCGCTCTTTGATGTTCTTGTTGGCGGTCTTCTTCCCCATCGCGTTCATTGTCTTCCGATACTGTTCGGTTCGTTCCTGCAATAGCGTATCATACTGTATCATCCTCACAATTTCTGTCAGAGGTATGAGTACACTCGAATAGCTCGAAGGATATGAAAACAAAGATAGTTTTAGTTCTTCAATATTCATAACTTATTTGGTTTTTGACTTATAACTTCTATAAGTTTTGCGAATAGCATTGGTTCTACTATCACGTGCAGGATTATCAGCAAGATTGGTAAAGATGGCAATTGCTTTTGCCATCTTGCGTTCAGAGCATGTCAGACCGTATTTCATTCGACCTATGAAAGCCAGCATCCGATAAATTTCTTTCTTACTTACTTTTTCGAAATCAAAGTCAACATGCACCAGGACTTCCGGATCAGAATCGCTATATACCACGTTCATACCATGAGCAATCTTCTTCAATTCCTCCTTCAGAAGCCGTCTATCATGGGGCCATACTAACCCTAAAAGAGTTCTGAACTCCTTTCTTATTATCGTCATACAGTTAAATCTATAAAGTTGCACAATTGGTACACCCATCATCAGTAGCGCATACCATAATAATTATCTCGCTCAGTAAGAACAGGTCTATCAGGCGAGTGTACAAGTCTGGCGCCCATCTCGAGGAAAGCATACCATGAAGATGAACCTGGATTAATACTGTTAGCTCTCATATATAGAAATAAGCCTTGTTAATTTCGTTTCTACAAATTTACAAACAAGTCATCACATCTGCAAATTGTCGGAAGTGTTTTTGCAGAAACATCCCTAAAAACGACATAAAAAAAGTATCCACCACTCTTTTGTGCTCACTTATTCGTACTCTGAGCTACGCTCCAAGATACTGCCGTTCGACAATAAAAGCAAAAAAAACGTTTTTTGCTTTGTATTGTGCTCACTTATTCGTATCTTTGCAGCGCTTAAACATAAAAAAGAATGCATCAGAGTGATAGTATAGTTATCATTCCTACTTATAACGAGAAGGAAAACATCGAGAAAATCATCCGGGCCATATTCGGTCTGGACAAGAGTTTCCATATACTGGTGATCGACGATGGATCGCCCGACGGCACCGCCGCCATCGTGCGCAACCTGATGGCTACCGAGTTTGGCGGACAACTGCACTTAGTGGAACGTAGCGGCAAATTAGGATTAGGAACAGCCTACATCGCAGGTTTTAAGTGGGCGCTGGAGCGCGACTACGAGTACATATTTGAGATGGACGCCGACTTCAGTCACGACCCCAACGACTTGCCCCGCCTCTATGCCGCCTGTCACGACGAGGGCTACGATCTGGCCATCGGCAGCCGTTACGTGAGCGGTGTGAACGTGGTGAACTGGCCCATCGGTCGCGTGCTGATGAGCTACTTTGCCTCGAAATACGTGCGCCTGATAACAGGATTCAACGTACACGACACCACTGCCGGCTTCAAGTGCTACAAGCGACGCGTGCTGCAGACCATCGAGCTCGACAAGATCCGCTTCAAGGGCTATGCCTTCCAGATAGAGATGAAGTACACCGCCTATAAGATCGGCTTTAAGATCAAGGAGGTGAGCGTGATATTCGTGAACCGACAGGAGGGCGTGAGCAAGATGAGCGGTGGCATATTCGGCGAGGCGTTCTTCGGCGTGATGAAACTGCGCTGGGACGGCTGGACGAGACGATATCCGAAGATTGAACATTGAACTTTGAACATTGAACTTTGAACTTTGAACTTTATGATTACCTTACTATATAGAATCTACCAATTCCTGATCTGTTTACCCGGCATTGTGCTGCTCACCATGCTCACTGCCATCGAGGTGGGCGTGGGCACCACCATCGGCAACGGCCACTTCTGGGGCTACTGGCCCGGACACATGTGGGGAAAAATAATCCTGAAAATGTTTCTGATACCCGTCAAAGTGGAGGGGCGACAGCATCTGGAGGAAAACCAGAGCTACGTGTTTGTGGCCAACCATCAAGGCTCATTCGACATCTTCCTGATTTACGGACATCTGAACCGTAACTTCAAGTGGATGATGAAACAGTCACTGAGAAAAATACCTTTTCTGGGCTATGCCTGCGAGAAGAGCCATCAGATATTCGTGGATAAGCGCGGACCCAGCAAGATCAGACAGACATACGACAACGCACGCGAGATACTGAAGGAGGGCTACAGCGTAACGGTGTTCCCCGAAGGCGCACGCTCGTTTACGGGGCACATGGGCACATTCAGAAAAGGTGCCTTTGCACTGGCTGACGAACTGCAGCTGCCCGTGGTACCGCTGACTATCAACGGCTCGTTCGACATCCTGCCACGCATGAAGGGGTTCAACTTTGTGAACTGGCACCCGATGACGCTAACCATCCACGAGCCTATCTACCCCGTAGGACAGGGTCCTGAAAACGTAGAGGCTACCCTGCGACAGGCTTACGACTCGGTGATGTCGGCACTCGATCCAAAATACCAGGGCTTTGTAGAAAACCCCGATCAATGATAGCACGCGCGCCATACCTGTTTCTGCTGCTGATCCTGGTACCCGATCTGTACCTCGACCTGCACTATTGGCGGCACCGTTTCGCCCAACAACGCCGACTGCTATACTGGCTGCCAACAGTGATACAGCTGGTACTGACCGTGATACTGACCTACGAAACGCACTTTATCCCCGACAACATCACCTTATTATATATTTACCTGCTGATGATGGGGCTGATAACAGCACCCAAGTGGGCGTATATGCTATGCTCGGCCGCTGGCCTGGCTCTGTACAAGGCTCGACATCTGCACAGCAAGAAGACAGAGAAGAAGAGAAAGAACTACGGCAACCTGGTGGGGATTGCAGCCACCATGCTGATATGGTATGTGGTACTGTACGGCGCATTTGTGGGCTTCGAGAAACTGGAGGTAAACCACCAGACCTACACATCGCCCGACATTCCCAAGGCCTTCGACGGCTACAAGATTGTGCTCTTCTCCGATGCTCACGTGGGTACCATGAGCGGCAACAGACAATGGTTGCTGCAGCGCGCCGTGGACACGATGAACGCACAACACGCCGACATGATTGTGTTTACCGGCGACCTGCAGAACATACAGCCTGAGGAACTGCTGGAGCACAAACAACTGCTGAGCAGCCTGAAAGCGAAAGACGGTGTGTACAGCGTGCTGGGCAATCACGACTACGACAAATATCTGCACAGCGGCGAAGAACATCATCAGGTACAGAGACTACCAGAGCTGATCAGACTGGAAAAGCAGATGGGCTGGCAGCTGCTACAGAACGAACACCGCACCATCAGCCGTGGTGGACAGCACATAACCATTGCCGGCATGGAGAACGATGGCGACGGCCATAAATTCCCACAACTGGGCAATATCAGAAAGACACTGGCCCACACCAATGGCTTCATCATCATGCTGGAACACGAACCCGCATCATGGCGACGGACCACAGTGCCCGACGGGCGCGCACAGCTCACCCTGAGCGGTCATACGCACGACATGCAGTTCAGACTGCTGGGATGGAGCCCGATGGACATGCTGAACATTGAGTGGAACGGCTGGTACACGGAAGGCAAGCAGTCGCTGTTTGTCACAGCTGGTCTTGGAGGACTGATTCCGTTCCGCTTTGGCGCCACAGGAGAAATCGTGGTACTAAAATTGAAAAAGGTAAAAAGGTAAAAAGGTAAAAATCAGACATTAAGCCACTTACGTAAAACCTCGGCGGGGATTCCACGACGACGGGCATAATCCTGCAACTGGTCCTCACCAATCTTTCCTATCGAGAAATAACGGGCTTTAGGGTTGGATATCATCATGCCAGAAACACTGGCATGGGGCTTCATGGCACCACTCTCCGTGAGACGGATGCCTATCTGCTTCATATCCAGAATCTCATCGAGCAGGAAATTCATACTGGTATCGGGCAGTGAGGGATAGCCTACTGCCGGACGAATGCCCTGGAAACGCTCTATCAGCATATCGTCGATGCTCAGGTTCTCGTCCTTGGCATAGCCCCAGAACTCCTTGCGCACCTGCTCATGCAGGCGCTCGGCAGCTGCCTCGGCCAATCGATCGGCCAACAGCTGGGTGAGCATCTTCTGATACACGTCGCTATCGAAATCGGTCTCCAAACCAATATCAACAGTGGTGGCAAAAAGACCTATCTTGGAGGCTTTGGGCGAAATAAAATCAGCCAGACACAGATATGGTGGCTGCCCCTGCTGCTGGCGCAGACACGGGATGGCTGCCACACGCACAGGATGCTTAACACCACAATCGGGACACAGCATACTGCGGAAGATGACGATATCGTCGTCCTCGCTACGTGCATCGAAGAGTTCGAAAACAGCATGTACCTCGTACTTATCCTCCAGCTCCCGCAGCTTGGCAAGTGCCTCCTGCTGCATACGCTGCTTCTCGCCCTCCTCCTTCACCTGCCAGGCAAAGTAGTAGTACACCCAGTTGATATAGGGCACCAGCTCAGAGATGCGATAGGTGATCTTCATCGGAAAGAAACAGGTTGACCGATATAGTTGGTATCTACCTCGCCATGCTGATAGACGGTATGACCATTGCAAAGAGTACGCTCCACACGCCACAGGAACATGTGGTTCTCCATGGGGCTCCAGCCGCACTTGCTCTGGATGACAGCCTTGGTGACAGTCCAGCCAGTGTTAGGACGAACCAGCACGATGTCGGCCTGATAGCCCTCGCGCAGATAGCCTCGGTTACGCACCTCGAAGAGATCGGCTGGACGATGGCACATCAGCTCGACTAAGCGTTCGAGGCTAAGCACACCCTGATCAACCAGTTCGAGCATGGTGACAAGTGAGAACTGCAGCATGGGCATGCCACTGGCAGCCTTGCAGCAACCACCCTCCTTCTGCTCTAACAGATGGGGCGCATGGTCGGTACCAATCACAGCGATACGTCCATCGGCCACAGCCTGGCGCAAGGCATCGCGATCGGCCTCGCTCTTAATGGCTGGATTGCACTTGATGCGCGTGCCTAATGAGGCGTAGTCGCGATCGCAGAAATAGAGATGCGAGGGAGTCACCTCGGCAGTGATGCCATCGACAAGAAGCTCCAGCTCCTTAGCCGTTGTAAGATGAGCAATATGCAGGCGCGCGTGATGCTTGACAGCCAGCTCAACGGCGAGCCGGGTACTCTGATAGCAGGCCTCGGCACTACGGATCTCCGGGTGATGAATCACCTTGGGATCATCGCCATACTTAAGTTTAGCCTCAGCCATATTGCGATTGATGATATCGGTATCCTCGCAATGCACCATGATGGGCATCTGGGCGGTAGAGAAAATCTTCTCAAGTGCCTCGCGACGATCCACCAGCATATTACCCGTAGAACTGCCCATGAAGAGCTTGATGCCGGGAATACGGTGCGGATCGAGCTGAGAAAACAGCTCGACATTATCGTTGGTGGCGCCAAAAAAGAAACTGTAGTTGACGTGACTTTTCTGAGCTGCCAGCTTGAACTTTTCCTCGAGGGCTTCGATGGTAGTGGTCTGCGGTACACAGTTGGGCATATCGAAATAAGTGGTGACACCACCTGCTGCCGCTGCCCTACTCTCGCTGTCGATATCGGCCTTAGCCGTCAGTCCGGGCTCACGAAAGTGTACATGATCATCAATCAGACCTGGGAGTACAAAACATCCCGAAGCATCGATCACTTCATCGAACGACGCATTCGGGACGGTGTTTCCTTCTACAATCTTAGTTATCTTAGAATCTTCGACGATGACAGAACCGTCGAATATGTTGTTCTCATTAACGAGCGTTCCGTGTTGAATCAGGATTTTCATTGGCGGGAGTTGCATTAGCTGGTGCATTGGCTGGCGTTACATCTTCAACCAGACCGTTCTGACGGGCCTGAATCTCGTTGGCAATCTGATAGTACTGCTTCACGTAGGGATCGGCCTTGAACTTCTTGGTGGCCTTACTCATGATATCCTCAATCTGAGGGGTGAGGATAGGATACTGGTAGCTGCCTGTAACCATCATGAACACACCAGGACCCAGCACATTGTCGAAGTTCTCGACGATGAAGTTGGTGACCAGCGAGTCTTCCTGCTGCGCAATACGAGCGGCCTCGATAGAGAGCTTACGATTGATGATATCCTCGTCGATACCCTCGAGCAGCATCTGGCTCTGCTTGTGCGAGAGCTCGGCGAGCTCGTTGCCCAGCTGGTCGTGACGCTTCATAAACTCGTAAAGCTTCTCATTGAGTGGCGAACCAGTAACGGTACGGCTGGCATTGTCGATATGAATCTCGATATCGCCCTGCTCTATCACGATAGGCATCATCAGGGGTTCATCATCCATATAGAGGTTGGCCAGCTTGATGGTATCAAGCAGACCTGTAAACTTAAACTTTCCATGTACCACATCGCACGAGTCGAGATTCTTCATCTCATCGTTAACCATGGTCTTAAGGTATAATTTGCTGCCGTCGAGGGCCGACACAGATGTCGAACCTTGGATTGTGTATGACTCAGCACATGATACGAATGTAACGGCTGTTAGTAATGCGTAGAATATTTTGTTCATAACATATTGTTTTCGGGCGCAAAAGTACAACGATATATTGATGTAGAAAAATAATTTTGCGCATTTTAAAACAAATGCGCAAACTTTTAATTATTTTTTTGCCTCTTTATCGAGTTCGTTGCCAATTCTGTGCATAGAATAGAGTTGAAGCAAGGCGGCGATGAGGAGTACAATCACCCACTTGTTGAACACATATTCTATATAAGTAATATAGCTTAATCCAAACACGTTGCCCATGTTGGCAAACATCAGCACCGCAGCTGCCAGGAACAGCACATCGCTCAGCACCTGCATACGGCGCAACCTACGGATGGTGAAATTACTGCCCTCATAGCGCTGCAGCATCTGCATCGAGGCAAAACCCAATGCACCTAAGGCATAGATATAGGGGGCACTACCCCATCCTAACAACGTGGTTCCGGCACCAATGGCCATCAGGATACCACCAAACAGGAAAATAGCGGTTTGTATCTTATTCAACTCTTTCATTGCTCTCCAGTGGTTTGGCTTCACGATCGTCATCACTCAGCACGAAGATATCCTCATCATCGGCCTTCATAAAATAACGCTCGCGTGCTATCTTCTCAATAGCCTTCGGGTTTCGGTCGAGTTCCTTGATCTGAGCCTGATCACGCTGGTAATCAGACTCATACTTCAGCTTCTCCTCCTCAAGATCTGCGATACGCTGGCGGTTCTGGAAATGACTCCACAGACTATTATCGTCGAGGAAGCCAACCAACAGCACTCCCAGGATACAAACCACGGCATATTTAAAATAGTCCGATTGCCATATCCTCAGCGCATAAGCCTTTATACTCGTCAAAACTTTCATATTATTCTTATTTGGCTGCAAAGTTACAAAAAACTCTTAATTCTTAATTCTTAATTCTAAAATATTTTGTATCTTTGCACAAAAATTTATCATAAGCAATATGGAATATATCGTTTCAGCCAGAAAATACCGTCCGCTGAGTTTCGACACGGTGGTTGGACAGGCTGCTCTCACCACCACGCTCAAGAATGCCGTCAAGAGCGGCAAACTGGCGCATGCCTACTTGTTCTGTGGTCCAAGAGGTGTGGGCAAGACCACCTGTGCACGTATTTTCGCCAAGGCCATCAACTGCCAGCACCCTACTGCCGAAGGAGAGGCATGTAACGAGTGTGAGTCGTGCCAGTCGTTCAACGAGCAGCGATCACTCAACATCTTTGAACTCGACGCTGCCTCGAACAACTCGGTAGAGCACATCAAGACCCTGATGGAGCAGACCCGCATTCCACCGCAGTTGGGCAAGTACAAGGTGTTTATCATCGACGAGGTGCACATGCTCTCGACCGCAGCCTTCAACGCATTCCTGAAGACGCTCGAGGAGCCACCCGCACACGTCATCTTCATCCTGGCTACCACCGAGAAGCATAAGATACTGCCTACCATCCTGAGCCGTTGCCAGATATACGACTTTGAACGTATGACCATCCGCAACACCATCGACCACCTGAAGCATGTGGCCGAGCAGGAAGGTATCAGCTATGAGGAGCAGGCATTAGCCGTGATTGCCGAGAAGGCGGATGGCGGTATGCGCGATGCCCTCTCCATCTTCGACCAGGCAGCCTCGTTCTGTCAGGGTAACATCACCTACGAGAAGGTGATTGAGGACCTGAACGTGCTGGACAGCGAGAACTACTTCAAGATTATCGACCTGGCAATTGATAACAAGGTGAGCGATATCATGGTACTGCTCAACTCGGTAATCAACAAAGGTTTTGATGGCGGACTGATGATTCAGGGACTGGCCAAGCATGTACGCAACGTGCTGATGGCCCGCGACCCGCAGACACTGCCCCTACTCGAAGTAAGCGACCAGATGCGCCAACGCTATGAGGAACAGGCTAAACGATGCCAGATACCATTCCTCTATGAGGCCTTGAAACTGATGAACCAGTGCGACATCAACTACCGCCAGTCGAGCAACAAGCGCCTACTGGTAGAACTCACACTGATAGAAATAGCACAGATCACCCAGCCTGCGGAGGATGGCGTGAGTGCGGGGCGTAAGCCCCGAAGACTGAAATCCCTGTTTAAGAACCTGATTCAGCAGTCGCAGCCCAAGAAGACCACGGCCCCGCAGGTAGCCGCGGCTGAACCTGCTGTATCAACCAGTACTGCCAGCGCTGCTGGTAGCAGCAGTACATCACGCACAACCAGCACCACCACTGCCCCATCGGCAAAGCCCAACATCCCCCTTGGCGGCATAGGATTCTCATGGAACAAGCTACGCCATCAGGACAACGGCACCAAGAAGGGCGGTATTCAGATTATACCTGGCTCTATCAACATGCCTACCGCCCAGGAGACTGTTACCGATGCCGTATTTACACAAACCGATCTGGAGTTCCAATGGATGTCGATGTGTAACCGCATGCCAAAAAATCTGAGCGGCATTGCCACACGTATGAAGAACATGAACCCGATGATCAGCGAATTCCCAACCATAGAACTGGTTGTAGACAACGAGCTGATCAAACAGGAAATAGAGAACATCCAGAAAAGTGTGGCCAAGACGCTGCAGATCTATCTGCGGAACAACCAGATAGAACTCACCGTCAGAGTGGCCGAACAGAAAGAGAAGCCAAAGATACTATCACGCCGCGAACAATATGAGGTGATGGCAGAAAAAAATCCTGCCGTAGCTCATCTACAGCAGGCTTTCGATTTAGAATTGGCTTGAGTCACTTACCGACTCAAGCCTTTTTCTTTATGATTACTCTCCTAACAGAGATTTGATCAGCTTCATGCACTCGTCGCGATTAACGGGTTTCGACAGGAAGCCCACACAACCAGCCTCTTGAGCCATCTGGCGATCGCTGTCGAAAGCATTGGCCGTCAAGGCTACAACTGGCAGTTCAGGATGCTGGGCCTTGATACGGCGGGTAGCCTCCAAGCCGTCCATGACTGGCATCTTAATGTCCATCAACACCAGGTCGTAAAGACCACTATCTGCCATCTCAACTGCGATCTGACCATTCTTTGCACGATCAAACTCGAAATCCTTCTTCAACAGATACGTCATCAGAACGTAATTACTGTCGTTGTCTTCTGCTACTAAAATCTTCTTCATATGCCAAAAAGTTAATTATTTGTGAGTTTATCTTTCCACATCTTACTCATATCCTCGAGTGTCTTACCCTTGGTCTCGGGCACAAGGCGCCATACAAACAGGGCTGCCACTACGCAGATAATACCATAGAGTCCGTAAGTAAACCAGTGGCCGAAGTCGTCACCCTCAGAAAGGTGCATGTTGAACATGGGCACAAACGATGAGCTGACGATGAAGTTTGAGATCCACTGGAACGCTACAGCGATAGCCACAGCACCACCACGGATGGTATTGGGGAATATCTCGGCAATGAGCACCCAGGTGATGGGGCCCCAAGAGAACATGAACGAAGCCGAATAAACCAGCAACGATACGGCGGTCAGCATCTCAAGTCCGGCATGTCCGAAGGTGAAAGCCACACCGAAGGCACCCAAGGCCATACCCAGCGAACCACTGATCAACAGCGGCTTACGTCCCCACTTCTCAACGGTGAACACAGCCACCAGGGTGAATGAGATATTGATGATACCCATGAATACGGTCAGGATCATCGGGTTGTCCATACCCATATCACCAAAGATACGTGGTGCATAGTAGAGCACGGCGTTGATACCTACTGCCTGCTGGAATACCGACAACATGATACCCACGAAGATGCAGAGTGCACCATAGGTGAGCAGCTTCTCGGTCTTAACCACCATGGTATCCTTGATATCCTGCAGAATCTGCTGGGCCTTCTGTGCGCCATTGATCTTGGCCAGAATACCCTCAGCCTTCTTGTCCTCACCGATGCTTACCAGATAACGTGGGGTTTCGGGCACAAAGCAGATGAGCAAGGCAAAGAGTCCTGCAGGAACAGCCTCGCTACCGAACATATAACGCCAACCTGTAGTAACGGTCCACTGAGCAGCTGGATTGATGGCAGCAATACCCTTACCCATCTCCTCGACCAGCGGCTGCAGATGATCGCCCAGGATGAAGAAGTTGACAAAGTA
Organism: Prevotella sp. P6B4; assembly: GCF_000619985.1. Classification (NCBI taxonomy): domain Bacteria; kingdom Pseudomonadati; phylum Bacteroidota; class Bacteroidia; order Bacteroidales; family Prevotellaceae; genus Prevotella; species Prevotella sp. P6B4. Next base: position 53,088 of record NZ_JHVE01000020.1, on the reverse strand, counting down.
AACCACCAGCTGACCGAAGATAATGGCAAACTGGTTCCACGATACCAACATACCTCTTATATTAGAAGGAGCCACCTCGCCGATATACATCGGGCAGATGGCCGATGCCAAGCCAACACCAATACCACCAATCACACGATAGACATTGAACATCAAAGCCAAAGAGTAGCTTGGCTGACCATACTCAAAGAACAAGAACTCTGGATCCATAGAACCCAGCGCTGACACAAAGAACAGCAAACCAGCGATGATCAATGACTTCTTACGTCCTAAGTTAGTAGCGAGGAAGCCTGAGATGGCCGAACCGATGATACAGCCTATCAAGGCACTGGCCGATGTAAATCCATGCCAGCCATCAGTATAGGCAAAATCCTTTGACTCCATAAAGAATGCCTGCAATCCCTTTTCTGCTCCGGAAATAACAGCTGTATCGTATCCGAACAGCAGGCCGCCAAGCACTGCGACCATGACAATTGAAATGAGGTAGGCCTTGCTACCTTGCTCTGTTTGTTGATTTACCATAATTATAATGTTGTTTTAAGTTTAATAGGCAAGCTCAGTGTAAAGGAAGTGCCTCTTTCCGACGTTTGGTCGAGCTTCAAGGTGCCTCCCAGCTTCTCCACAGTTTCGTGGCAATAGGCCAGTCCCAGTCCCAGTCCTTCCTTGAACGCATTGACTTTGGTGAAGCGCTCAAAGATGGTGTCCACCTTATCAACAGGGATGCCGCATCCGGTATCCTCGATCGTAAAGTGGAAGTGGGTCTTATCTTTCTTCAGAATCAGTCGGATATAGCCCTCATCGGTAAACTTCGCCGAATTCTCAAGGATATTACCCAGCATCTGCAACAAGCTATCGCTATGGGTTTCCAGTATCTTGTTATCACTATTTGTCAGATCAGCCAGTTCTATTCGTACACGCGCAGCATCTACCTCTGGCATCGCACTGAGTGCCTTATGGCAGATGTCAAGTGCATCAGTCGCCTCTACATCCTTCAGCAGATCCTTGGTATGCTCGTTGGCCAGAGCCAGCATCTTGTTGACCAACGATGTGATCTGTCGGGTGTTTTTGCTGATGGTGTCGCCCAGACTCTTGCGCTCCTCTGGCGCAAACTGGGCATTATCCTCTGTCAGCAACTGGGTAAATCCGTTGATAATGTTGAGCGGTGTACGGATCTCGTGACTGACGTTGCGGATAAACTCCGTTTTCATCTCGTCGGCAGCAGCCGCCTGTTTATAGGCTTTCTTCAGTTCCTTATTCTTCTTAAGCAGGATATCCTGGTAACGGCGTTTGCCATAAATGGTCAGAGCAAGTCCCACAATCAGCATCATCGCCATGACCATTGCAATGACCAGCACGATATTCATCACACGGGCAGCCTTCTGGCCCTGCTTCAGCAGCACCATCTCCTCCTCCTGCTTCTGGATGTTCTCTGCAATGATGACACCTGTGATGGAGTCACGCTTATGCATCAGCTCACGCTGGGTGAGGAATGCCTTTTCGTTATCACCTATATATCTGTAGATGTCGCAACGCATCAGGTAGCTCTCCTTCATATTCGCCATCTTCTCAGCATCGGCCAGCGCCTTACTGGTGTTACCATCGTACAGGGTCTTATAGATACGGGCATAAGGCAGGAACAAATCAGCGGAAGGTGTGGCATTCATGCTATCTGCCTTTTCTGCCAACGCATAGAGCTCACGGAATGCGGCATAATGGTGCTGTTTGAATTTCACAATAGCCTTCATGGCATAAGCATTAGCCATTCCACGCCAGTATTCACGATGATCCTTGTGCTTGGCCAGCTCCTCCAGGTCCTTGTCCAACCACTTCAAGGTTTCCTCACTATCGTTATTCAGTTGGATATGAGCCATACCCAAATACAGGAAGCTCAGTCCGCCTTCTTCATAGCGCGTACCTTTAATCAGTTCGATAGCCTTTTCCAGTTCTTTCAGCGCCCCTGGTATATCGCCACAGGCATTAAAGATATGCCCCAGCATCTTGGGAGCCAAATACAACTCTTCCGACACCTCACTCCCGCGTGCCACGAGATCGTCCTTCAACTTATTGGCAATATGATAAGCATCGCGGATATTCATACGGTCCAGATTATACATGATGCCGCATACCCAAGAATCGTAATACCCCTGGTTATCCTTCTCTTCCTTACAATGAGCCTGATATTCCCAACATGCAGCATAAACCTTATGGACATCCTCCTGGGTACATAATGCCCACATCTGATCGTGTAGTTTCTGGTGCTTAACAGAGTCTTTACAGTTTAATGGCTGCGCCCCTAACTGAGTAGAAATCAGTAAGGTGCCCAAACATGCAATATATTTCGTCCAACGAGTGAAAGTCATTCCTTTAGGTTTATAAGAAAAATCCTCTGCAAAAGTAACGTTTTTCCTCGAAATCTCCAAACTTTTCACTCACTAATACGTTATTTTTTGTATAAATGACACCATTCTCAGTTTTTTTATGTAATTTTGTAACCGCTGGCAACTAATTACAAAACGAAATATGAAACATTTATCAGCAATCCTTCTGCTTGCATCCACTCTGACAGCTGGAGCACAGACCCACGTCTTCGACGTGAACACTAAAAAACTGGGCGCACCAGTACAGCCCACTATGTACGGCATCTTTTTTGAAGATATCAACTATGCTGCCGATGGCGGTCTTTATGCTGAACTGGTGAAGAACCGTTCGTTTGAATTCCCTAACGCCTTCACAGGATGGGACATTTCTGGTAACGTAACCCTCAAGGACGATGGTCCTTTCGAGCGTAATCCCCACTATGTACGTCTGGCACCTACGGGACATGGCGACAAACACACCATGATTGAGAACCATGGATTCTTCGGCATGGGTGTAAAGGGTGGTCAGGAATACCGATTCTCTGTATGGGCGCGCGTGCCCGATGGCGGTAAAGCCAAACTGTGGATCGACCTGGTTGAGAATGCCACCATGGACGATGACCAGAAACTGGGCAACGCCGGTATAGAAGTTGCCGGTAAGGAATGGAAGAAGTACACAGCCATCCTCAAGCCCAAACGTACGTGCGCCAAGGCTCACCTGCGTGTTTGGGGCGATGGAAAGGTAACAACCGATCTGGAACACGTATCACTCTTCCCCGTTGACACCTGGAAAGGCCGTGAAAACGGTATGCGTAAGGATCTGGCCCAGGCCTTGAACGATATGCGTCCCGGTGTATTCCGTTTCCCTGGCGGATGTATCGTGGAAGGTACCGACCTTGCCACACGCTACCAGTGGAAGAACACCGTTGGCCCAGTAGAAAACCGTCCGCTCAATGAGAACCGCTGGCACTACACTTTTACTAACCGCTACTTCCCCGACTATTTCCAGAGCTACGGACTCGGATTCTTCGAGTTCTTCCAGCTTTGCGAAGACTTCGGCTCCGAGGCGCTCCCTGTTATCTCATGCGGCCTGTCGTGCCAGTTCCAGAATCCCGATCCAACCAAGCCAGGTGTACATGTAGCACTCGAGGATCTGGAACCCTACATCCAGGACGCCCTCGACCTCATCGAGTTTGCCAATGGTCCTGCCGACTCTAAATGGGGTAAGGTTCGTGCCGAGATGGGGCACCCCGCTCCTTTCAACCTCAAGTACCTGGGTGTAGGCAACGAGCAGTGGGACTACGACGAGCAGCATGGCGGCTTCGGTCCTGTGTTCACCTCGCGCCTCAAGAAGTTCAGCGATGCCATCCGCAAAAAGTATCCTAACATCAAGCTTATCGGCACCACCGGTCCTAACTCTGAAGGCTGGGACTTCGACCTGCTGCAGCCCCGCATGAAGGAGCTCAAGGTTGACCTCTACGACGAGCACTACTATCGCAACGAGAAGTGGTTCCTAACCCACGGTCTGCGCTATGACTCATACGACCGCAAGGGTCCCAAGGTGTTTGCCGGCGAGTATGCCTGCCACGGCAGCAACAAGCACAAGTGGAACCACTATTATACCTCTTTATTAGAGGCTGCCCACATGACGGGTATCGAGCGTAATGCCGACATTGTACACATGGCGACCTACGCCCCACTCTTCGCCCATGTTGAGGGCTGGCAGTGGCGTCCAGATGCCATCTGGTACGATAATCTGCGCTCCTTCAAGTCGGTGAGCTACTATGTTCAGCAGCTCTATGCCACCAACAAGGGCACCCACGTGCTCCAGCTCACAATGAACAAGAAGCCCGTAGCCGGTCAGGAAGGTCAGGACGGACTCTTTGCCTCATCGGTATTCGATGCATCCACAGGCGAGGTCATCATCAAAGTGGTAAACACCAGCGATGCCATCCAGCCTGTCAGCATCCAGTTGACAGGCATGAAGGGTGCCCGTACCGCAGAGACCATTACCCTCTGCCACAACAGTATGGATGATGAAAACACGCTCGATGAACCCCAAAAGATTATTCCACGTTCTGGAACCTGCGCTGTAGATGCTGGCAAGGGTGCATCGCTCATCACCGACGATCTGCCTGCCAAGAGCTTCAGAATCTACAAGATCAAGAAGTAATCAGGTTATATAAACAAAAGAATCTCCCCCATCACGGGGAGATTTCTTTTTTTAATAGGATTCATATAATAAAACACCTTGTTTGGTTCGTCGGATATTCTTTGTGATTTTCGGGTACAAGGGATCATACTCGGCTTTGGGATTAGCCATAGTAAACCCTCTCACCTTAACAATAAAGCGATTCACACTATCAGTAGACAAGTGTTGTAAACGTGTCGACTCATTATAGAACTCAGTCATCTCAGTCATTGATTCTTGTTTCAACAACGGCGACTCACTTAAGTATGCCAGTCCTACTAAGAGGAGTGCTGTGACAGATAATAATACCTTCTTCATTTTTTAAGTAAAATGGTTGGTCTGATAATTACGGCTACAAATATAGACATATTTTTCTAAACTCATCACATTTTTCCATAAAAATATGCTCTAAAACTAAAAAAACATGCAAACAGCCATGCCAACCTCACCCAAAATGCCCTAATTGATCAGTACAAAATTTAAAAGAGGCTCGTTTCACAACGAACCTCTTTCAAAAAAATTACTTAAAAAACTAAATTAATCAACCATAAACCTTAACCATTAAAATCTTTTTCTGCTGCAAAGATAAACAATGTTTCCGAAATAAACGAATATTTTTGCTTAAAAAATGTTTAAAAGCAGAATTTTATCGCATATTAAACACAAAATATCTATAATTAAACAGCAAAAATAGCTTTTTTATCTTTTTTTCTTACGATATTCGTATAATTCAAGACTATTGACAATATTCTGCCACAGCACGTAACAGCCAGCACCTACCGATGCTACAGGGTTCAGGTAAGTATAGGCCACCCAGATGCTCAGGGCCGTATTCTTCTGGAACGAAGCCTGTCCACCATCGATCTCATCGCCCAACTGGCGACCAATCCAACGGCCCATCAGGAAAAGCACAAAGCAAAGAATCAGCGACATCATGGCTATCATCAACAGCGTACGTAGTGCAGCATCGCTATGAACAATGTTACGCACGGTTACACCCGACGTAACTGCCAACTGCGCTGCCCAAAGGTAGAACGAGAGGTCGGGTATCGACACAATCCATGCGCAAAGGCGCTTGGCATAGTGCTGCACCAACCATCCCAGCACCAGCGGAGCTACCAGCACCATAGCCAGTTTTTGCAGGATAATAAAGAACACCGCCCAGAAACCAGTGCTTACGCCACGCTCCAACAACGGGAACACCGCAGGAATCATAAGTGCCGAAGCAAAAGCCGACATCACGACGTAGGCCGTCATCGTATTGATGTTACCGCCAATCTTTGCAGTAACCACAGGAGCCGCCGTAGCTGCAGGACCGATGATACACGTAAGCACACTCTCCCATAGCAACTTCTGTTCGGGATCAGCATCAACCTGGAAGATAATCCACACGTTAAGCGCCACCAAAGCCACCTGCGCCACCAGCACACCTATGTGCCAGCGGTGAGGACGCATCTGATGAAAGTCGATACGACAATAGGTAGAGAACAACGTAGAGAACACCATAAACGGGAAAATGGCATCCACCACCTCGCCCAACGTATCGCCTGCACCATCGAGAAAAGGCAACAGATAAAACAGCAGATACACAACAGTACCAACGGCTATAGCCACCGGAAGTGTCCAATCTTTAACAAATTGCTTCAGTTTCATGCTGCAAAATTACAAAAAATTTTTGTAATAAAGAAATTTTTAGTATCTTTGCAGCCAATATGAGTGTTACTGAGTTTATCCATCAAGATAAGGAGGCTAAGCGATTCTCGTTCGAAGTACTGCCACCGCTTAAGGGTAATGGCACAGCCAAACTGTTTGCCGATATCGACAAACTAAGAGAATTCGACCCAGCCTACATCAATATTACCACCCATCACTCGGAGTTTGTTTATCGCGAACTTGAGAATGGGCAGTTTGAGCGTCGTCGCATTCGTCGCCGCCCAGGAACCATCGCTATTGCCGCAGCCATACAGCAGCGTTACCAGATTCCCGTTCAGCCCCACGTTATCTGTAGTGGTGCTACCATCGAGGATATCGAATACGAACTGCTCGACTTGCAATTCTTAGGCATTAACGATTTGTTGCTGTTGCGTGGCGATAAGGCCAAGGAGGACAGCCGGTTCCAGCCCACCCATGGCGGGCATGCGCATACCACAGACTTGATGGCTCAGGTAAAACGATTCAACGAGGGCTTTTTTGCTGATGGCACCCCCATCAAGAATCCAGGTCGTCCGTTCGACTATGGCGTAGCTTGCTACCCCGAGAAACACGAGGAGGCACCCAACCTCGAGATGGACATGCAATACCTGAAACAGAAACAGGACTTGGGTGCCCAGTATGCCGTAACACAGCTGTTCTTCGACAACGAGAAGTACTACGCTTTTGTGGAGAAGGCACGCCAGATGGGCATTACCATCCCCATCATCCCAGGCATCAAGCCCATGGCCAAGCTAAGTCAGCTGACAGTAGTACCCAAAACATTCCACTGCGATATCCCTGAGCCACTGGCCAAGGAGGTAGTGAAATGCAAGACCGACGAAGATGCCAAACAATTAGGTATAGAGTGGACCACCCAGCAGTGTAAGGATCTGTATGCGCATGGGGTACACAACATCCACTTCTACACAGTGTCGGCTGTAGATAGTGTTGCAGAAGTCGTCAAGCGACTTCTTTGATTGAACATTGAACATTGAGGATTAAGCATTATGGGGTTCGACGAGGTAATAGGACAGAAAGAAGCAGAGGAGCGATTGCTACAACTGGTGAAAGAGGAAAGACTCCCTCACGCGTTGATGCTATGCGGTCCGCAGGGGTGTGGCAAGCTGCCATTAGCAGTGGCTTTTGCCTGCTATCTGCTGGACAACGGTACGCCATCGGCCAAAGCCATGCTGGCCAAACTGGAGCATCCTGATCTGCACTTCACCTACCCTACCATCAAGCTGCCATCGATGGGAGCCGATCATAAGCCTGTGAGCGACGACTTTGCCAAAGAGTGGCACGAGCTGATAGCCAAAGGGCTCTATTTCACCATGGAAGAGTGGATGACGGCTATGAATACCGAGAACCAGCAAGCCATCATCACCGCTGGTGAAAGCGACGAACTGGTAAGGAAACTGAGTCTGAAATCGAGCCAGGGCGGTTATAAGGTAAGCATTGTATGGCTGCCTGAGCGCATGAATATAGAATGTGCCAACAAACTGTTGAAGCTGATAGAGGAGCCACCACACCAAACGGTGTTCATCATGGTCAGCGAAGAACCTGACAAGCTTCTGGAAACCATCCGTAGCCGTGTGCAAAGGATCGATATCAAGAAGATTGCCAATGAGGATATAGAGCAGGCATTGATAGAAAAGCGAGGTATAGGTCAGGAAGACGCCCACCGCATAGCCCGACTGGCCAACGGCAACTGGATCAAGGCGCTCGACGAGTTGCAGGTTGGTTCTGAAAACGAACTATTCCTCGACATGTACATCATGCTGATGCGACTGGCCTACCAGCGTAAGATCAAGGACCTGCGCAAGTGGAGCGAGCAGATGGCTGGCATGGGACGTGAGAAGCAGAAACGCTGGCTGACCTTCTTTCTGCGCATGACCCGCGAGAACTTTATGTACAACTTCCAAAACGAGGAACTGGTATATATGACCCAGCGCGAGGAGGACTTTGCCAAGAACTTTGCCCGCTTTATCAATGAAAAGAATATTCTGCCCATCAGCGACCTGGCTAATCTGGCCATCCGCGACATTGGACAGAACGCCAACGGTAAGATTGTATTCTTCGACTTGGCACTACAAATGATTGTTCTGCTACTGCAGAAGTGAAGAGTGATTAGTGATTTGTGAATAGTAAAGAAGTGAACAGTGATTATATATGGAAAAATCTAAAGAACATATCGTACAGGTAGGCTGTGACCGTGGTTTGTGCCATCAGGCCGTGGGGCGCCAGGACAAGCAGCTGAACACCTACGACTGGTTGGCCGATGTGCCTGGAAATGCAGATACTACCGACCTGGTAGAGGTGCAGTTCAAGCACACCCGTAAGGGCTATTACCACAACGTGAACCATTTAGACCTGAAGAAGGGCGACATTGTGGCAGTAGAGGCCAGTCCTGGTCACGACATTGGCGTGGTAACCCTCACAGGCCGTCTGGTAAAACTACAGCTCAAGAAGGTGAACATCAAGTCGCCCGATGATATCAAACGTATCTATCGCATAGCCCGCGAGAACGACATCCAGAAATGGCATGAGGCCCAGGCTCGCGAGCACTCAACCATGATTGAGAGCCGTAAGATAGCTAAAGGTCTGGGACTTGACATGAAGATAGGCGACGTGGAATATCAGGGCGATGGCAACAAGGCTATCTTCTACTACATTGCCGATGAGCGTGTGGACTTCCGACAACTCATTAAGGACTTGGCAGTAGCCTTCCACGTACGTATCGAGATGAAACAGATCGGAGCACGCCAGGAGGCTGGACGTATCGGTGGAACAGGCCCTTGCGGACGTGAGCTCTGTTGCGCTACGTGGATGAAAAACTTCTCGAGCGTAAGCACCAATGCCGCCCGATTCCAGGATATCTCGCTGAACCCACAGAAACTGGCAGGTATGTGTGCCAAGCTGAAATGCTGTCTGAACTACGAGGTAGACGACTATGTAGAGGCTAGCAAACAGTTGCCTGGCAAGGATGTGGTGCTACAGACACAGGATAGCGACTACTATCTGTTCAAGAGCGATATCCTGGCAGGACTCTGCACTTACAGCACCGATAAGAACATTGCCGTCAACTGCGAAACGATTACAGCCCAGCGTGCCAAGGACATCATTGAGATGAACCGCCGTGGTGAGAAGCCCCTATCGCTGGAGCACGATGAAGGCAAGAAGACAGAAGCCAAGCCACACGTGGATCTGGCAGGAGGCGACATCAGCCGATTTGATAAGGCCAAGAAGAAAAAGAAGAAAAAGAAGTCGGCAGCTGGAAATCGCAACAACGATAAGAAAGAAGCGAAAGAGGCGAAAGATGCGAAATAAGATGATGATACTGACACTGGCGATTACAGGCATGCTCACAGCTGCCTGTAATCGTTCGGTGATATATAACCACTACGAGCACGTTGACAACGATGGTTGGGAACGTAACGACACGATGCACTTCTACATCCCCCCAGTGAAGCAGGCTGGCAACTACCAGCAACAGGTGATGTTGCGTACAAACAACTCACTCCCCTTCTTAGGCATCAGCATCATTGTGGAACAGGACATCTACCCTATGGGGCGCAAGCTGCGCGAGCGCATAGACTGTCCGTTGGTAGAAAAGAACGGGCACGTATTAGGCAATGGTATCAGCTGCTATCAGTACACATTCGACGTAGGCAACATTGAACTTAACGAGGGCGACTCGTTGCACGTCTATGTGATGCACCACATGAAACTGGAAACGATGCCAGGTATCAGCGATGTAGGTATTCTAATTTCTCAATAGATTTCGGCCTGCGTCTATTCGGAGGAAGATAAACAGCAGCAGGGTGAATCCCCAAAGCGACGAACCACCATAGCTGAAGAAAGGTAAAGGAATACCGATAACGGGAGTCAAGCCCAATACCATTCCTACATTGATAAACACATGGAATAAGAAGATACTCACCACACAATAGCCATACACCCTGCCAAACCGATGCACCTGGCGCTCTGCCAGATGGATGAGACGTAGAATCAATGCCAGGAACAACAGCAACACGCTGGCCGAACCCACAAAGCCCTCTTCCTCACCAACGGTACAGAAGATAAAGTCGGTATCCTGCTCAGGCACGTATTTCAGTTTGGTCTGAGTACCATTCAGGAATCCCTTTCCCTGCAGTCCTCCAGAACCAATAGCAATCTCGCTCTGGTGCACATTATAACCCGCACCCTTCAGGTCCTCCTCAAGTCCCAGCAACACGTTGATACGTACACGCTGGTGAGGTTCCAGTACATGATTCAGGGTATAATCAGCCATACTGAAGAAGATCAATGACCCCAAAGCAAAAGCTGTTATCCACAGGTAATTACGCAAGCGCGTGGCCAGAAACCGATACAATAGATAGACAACCAAAGCCGTACAGAGCAGCATCTCGACAATGTTGATATCGAAGGGAATAATCCATAAGCCGAACAGTACTGCCACCAAAGTTGCTCCAAGCCCCACAAGTGCCATACGGATAGCGTTACGCTTATCGTTGCAATACACATATACCAGACCGGTGGAGAATACCTGAATCATGAGGAGCACAGCAAACTTACCGACTGATGTCGGGGTGATACTCAGCATCGTATCGGCAAAACGAATGCCTACCACGAAATACACCACCATAGCCACACCTGTGAACAGGATGCTGCCCGGCATTCCCTCGCGATACAGCATGAGGAAGAGTGACAGATATACCAATGCCGACCCCGTTTCACGCTGCAGCACTATAAACAGCATGGGCACGAAGATAACAGCCAGCACCAGGGCGAAATCCTTCCACTTCTGGATGGTAAACCCGTAGGTGTTCATCATCTTAGCCAATGCCAAAGCCGTAGCAAACTTGGCAAACTCGGCAGGCTGCAGACGGATAGGACCTAATACCAGCCAGGATCGGGACCCCTTGATGGAATGCGGATTAAAGATAGTACCAAACAGTAATATCAGCATCACACCAAAGATGATATAGGCAAACATATCCAGATAACGATCATCGAGCATGAGAATGACGAAACCCAGCACGATAGAGGTGCCGATCCACACAATCTGCATGCCCGAGCGGGTGTCGAGACTGAAGAGGTCGGTATCGCCATAACTGTAGCTGGCACCACACACACTCACCCATCCGAAGGTGAGTAGGGCAATGTAGATGATGATCGTCCAGTAGTCGAGTGAACGAATCACTCCTTTTTCCTTTCTATTACCTATCGCCTGCACCATAAGCTATTCTGCGTTCCTGAATGCTGCGAGCCTTAGCCTCGCTGGCTTCAGAGAGTTTTCCTTTTAAGTATTTCTCCATAATCAGACCGCCGATGGGCACACCATAGGTGGCACCCCATCCACCATTCTCTACATAGACGGCAACGGCAATCTTGGGATTATCCATAGGCGCAAAGCCCATGAAAACAGAGTGGTCATGTCCGCGGTTCTGAGCCGTACCCGTTTTACCGCAGGCATTAAAATCGTATTTACCTAACTCTTTACAAGTACCTCCCAGCACCGAGGAGCGCATCCCCTGCACAACATAGTCGTAAGCCTCACGACTGGCTTTGGTATAATGCTTACGGGTATAGGCAGTGTCGAGAGGCACACCCTGCACCTGCTTCACCACATGAGGCACGATATAATAGCCTCGGTTGGCGATGGTAGCACCCAGGTTGGCTATCTGCAGCGGTGTGGCATTCACCTCACCCTGGCCGATAGCGATAGAGATGACGGTGAGACCGTTCCACGAGCCCTTGTAGGCCTTATCGTAGAACATGGCGTTAGGAATCAGTCCACGCTTCTCGCCAGGCAGGTCGATACCTAAGCGATAGCCGAATCCCATGGATACCATATAGTCGCGCCAGGTATTCATGGCATTCTGTACCGACCCGTATTTCGACACGTTGGTATTGATCATGTGATACAATCCCCAACAGAAGTAACCGTTACACGAGGTACTGAGTGCAGGTACCAGCGGCAGTGGTGCCGCATGCCCGTGACAACCCACATGCAACCCCTTGAAGTTGAATCCATGCGAACAGGGATACAGGGTGTGCGAGTTGATGATACCCTCAGTCATAAACGTAAGTCCCTGGGTAGTCTTGAAAGTAGAGCCTGGAGGATATTGTCCCATGATGGCACGGTTCAGCAGAGGTTTCCACACATCCTGTGAGAGGGCACGATGCTTTTTGCTACGCAGGCGTCCCACCATCTGACGGGGATCGTACGTAGGCGACGACACCATACAGAGCACCTCACCCGTAGCAGGCTCGATGGCTACGATGGCACCTATCTTTCCTTCCATCAGGCGCTCACCTAAGGCCTGCAGCTCGGCATCGATACCCAGCGTCAGGTTCTTGCCAGGAATGGCACGACGGTCTAATGCACCATTCTGATAGCGCCCCTGGATACGTCCGTGCGCATCACGAAGCAGAATCTGGATACCTTTCCGTCCACGCAGCTCTTTCTCGTACGAACGCTCAATACCCAGCTTGCCGATATAGTCGCCGGGCTGGTAGTAATCGTCCTCCTCGATATCAGCTGGCGACACCTCACCCACATCACCAAGCACGTGGGCACCCATACTATAGGTGTACTGGCGCACACTACGCTTCTGGATGTAGAAACCTGGGAACCGATACATCTTTTCCTGGAAAACACTAAAATCCTTGTCGCTCAGCTGACTCATGAACAACTGTTCGGTGAATCGCGAGTAACCAGGATTCTTACTACGGTCCTTCATGGTGGTCATACGATGTTCGAACTCCTCCTTGGTGATACCTATGGCCTGACAGAAGTCGAGGGTATCGAGTCGGTCCTTCATCTCGTTCATCACCACCATGATATCATACGAAGGCATATTGTAAACCAGCAATTTGCCTTTACGGTCCAGGATGGCGCCACGAGAGGGATATTCTATTTTCTTGAGGAAAGCATTCGAGTCGGCGCTCTTCTTGTAGTCGTCGCTCGTAATCTGAAGTGTAAACAGCCTGACGATGTAGATGAACACAATCAATGCGGCCACCCCACCAATCACGTATTTACGGTATTCCAGATCGTAATTCTTCTGCTTCACCTGCTTCTAACACTTTCAACAGCTAACATCAGCAACATTGTGAGGAGGGCACTGACTACCGAACGCGACAACCACAACAGTACATCGAAGAAGTTAAACGCTTCGAGGGCGAAGAACACCAGACAATAGAGAAATGTCAGCAGTCCGCTGAGCACCACAAACTTACTGAGTCCCAACGACTTGATAGACACTTCCAGATCATCAGCAGAGTCGCGTGGAATCAGCAGTTCTATCAGATAAGCCTGAGCCAGCCCCACAAGCGTCATGACACTCGACGCCAGACCTGGCGTACACGAGAAGATATCGATGACCAGTCCGAGCAGGAAACACGATACCAGGATCAGCCATTTCGGGAAATGGCGACGGAAAGTGACAGCAAAATAGACATAGAGCAACGGCGTGCCTACACCAAACATGTGAACATGATTCAGAATCAGCACCTGAACCACGAACAATGTCAGAAACATGACCAACCGGTTAACGAGTTCTATCTTCATACTATTATCGCTGTTTGAAACTGATAGAGTCGCGAGCAGCCTGCATCAGCGTAGCACGCTCGGCAATACTCTTATCGCTGATAACCACCACGTCGCGGATATTTCCGAAATCGGTACTCAGACGTACCTTGAGTTTATACGACAAACCGTCGCTTGAGTTATAAGCCTGCTCAATCTTGCCTACCAATACGCCCGATGGGAAGATTGAGGAGAATCCACTGGTAACCATCCACTCGCCGAGTTTGAATTTGGCGTGGCGAGGCACATCCTCGACATAAGCCACCGATGGGTCGCCACCATACCAGTGCAGATAGCCGAAGTATCCACGGTTACGGATAGAGCAGCTGATACGCGATGAAGCTGCATTGAGGGCAGAGATAACCACCGCATAATGATCGCTCACGAGGTAGACCACGCCAACGATACCATTACCGCATGCCACACCCATATCGGGCTCAACACCATCCAGACGGCCCTTATCAATGGTAATAAGGTTCTCCTGCTTATGGATGGAGTTCTCGACCACCTTGGCAGATATCAGCTGATAGCGGTTCAGGAAATCCAGTTCCCTGCGCTGGGCTTCTGTGGTATCCTTTGTCACGTCGGCATAGAGTCGGCGTAACTGGTCGAGCTGTCGCTCCTGGTAGATATTACGGAGGGTGAGCTCGCGGTTCATCTCAGCCATCGACAGATAGCTGGTCAGACTGCTCTCTATCTCGTACACCTTACCAGCCACAGCATTGGCACTCGTGAACCACACACTATTCTGATAACTGTTATACTGAAACAACAGAACAACACTGACTACTTCGAGCAATACGAAGACTAGCCAGTGATGATACTTGTATAGAAAATCCAGCAGGTTTCTCATCTACCTGTCAATTGTCAATATTCAATTGTCAATTATTGATTATCTCATCAAGAAATTAAATCTATCGATATTCTTCAGAGCGATGCCAGCACCCTTAGCTACACTGTGCAAGGGATCCTCGGGCACGTGAAATGGGATGTGCATCTTGTCGGTAAGACGACGGTCCAGACCACGCAGCAGAGCGCCACCACCTGAGAGATAGATACCATTCTTCACGATATCGGCATACAGCTCTGGGGGAGTATTCTCAAGTGCTGAGAGTACAGCGTTCTCAATCTTTGCCACGGTCTTATCGAGACAGTGTGCAATCTCCTGATAGCATACAGGCACCTCCATGGGGAGTGCTGTGATACGGTTAGGACCATGAACGATGAAGTCCTCGGGAGCCTCGTCGCCCAGATCGGTCAGCGCCGAACCTACATTAATCTTGATACGCTCAGCCATACGCTCCGAAACCTTCACGTTGTGCTGGCGGTACATATATTCCTGGATATCAGCCGTCAGATCGTCACCAGCGGTACGGATCGAGTTGTTCGAAACGATACCACCCAGCGAGATGACAGCAATCTCGGTAGAACCACCACCGATATCAACAATCATGTTACCCTCTGGTGCCTCTACATCGATACCGATACCGATAGCGGCAGCCATAGGCTCGAAAATCAGATAGACATCACGTCCATCAGCATGCTCTGCAGAGTCGCGTACGGCACGCAGCTCTACTTCGGTAGAACCTGAAGGTACACCAATCACCATACGGAGTGATGGCGAGAACAGGCGGCTACCTGTGTGTACCATCTTGATCAGTCCACGCATCATCTGCTCGCAGGCAGAGAAGTCGGCAATCACGCCATCACGCAGCGGACGGATGGTACGAATGTTGTCATGAGTTTTCTCATACATCATCTTCGCCTCGTTACCAACGGCAATCATCTTGTCAGTACGGCGATCAAGAGCAACTACTGAGGGCTCATCAACCACAATCTTATCATCACTGATAATGATGGTATTGGCCGTTCCCAGGTCCATTGCTATTTCCTGTACGAAACTAAAAAATCCCATTTACTATTTCTTTAATGTTTATTCTTAGCAACGGACTACAGGACTTAAGGAAATTTTTGTTTTTGGATAAACCAGTCCTGTCAGTCCTGTTGTCCGTTGTAAATGATTATTTTTTCTCAAACCAGGCGTTGATAGCTGTATCGTAGTGGCTGCTCACACCGAAGGCACGGGTAGCAAACATACGACGATCCTCGATATCGGTCTGAGCACCCTTCTTGTTCAGGATATCGAGCAGCACGCTGTACTCAGCCTTGCTGGGCACAATGACTACATCCTTGAAGTTCTTGGCTCCAGCACGAATCAGAGAAATACCACCGATATCAATCTTCTCGATGATATCAGCCTCGCTGGCACCACTGGCTACAGTCTGCTCAAATGGATAGAGATCTACGATAACGAGATCAATCTCAGGAATCTCGTACTGCTTCATCTGCTCTATGTCACCGGCATTCTCACGACGGGCCAGAATACCTCCGAACACCTTCGGATGGAGGGTCTTTACGCGACCACCCAGGATTGATGGATAAGTGGTTACATCCTCAACCTTCTGACACTCATAACCAAGTGATTCGATAAACTGCTGTGTTCCACCAGTCGACAGGAACTTCACACCTTCCTCGTTCAGTTTCTTCAACAGTTCATCCAGTCCATCCTTGTGGAAAACAGACACCAATGCGGTCTTAATCTTCTTAATTTCAGCCATTTATAAATATTTTAATAACGTTATTAATATCCAAAAAACAAGCGCATCGCACGCAATCGCATGCAAAGGTACAAAAAGAAAACGGATTAACCTCAATTTCTCGGCGAAATTTTAGATTAATCCGTGTTAAAAATATGATAGGTCAATTATTTAAGCTTGAAATTCTTCACCCACTCACGCATCGGTTCTACAGCCTCACTATGCTCCGGCTTGTAGCGCAGCATTACTGTCACCAGGCGGATGGTATCGTCCTCAAGCACCTTGCCGTAGTAGTCGAAATTCTCGTCCGACCCCTCCTGGATGCTATAGTCGTCGCCCACCTCTAGCAGGTCGGCTCCCATGGCTAACATCTGCTGGCTGGCCGACCGAATGTTTCCCGTCAGCGAGTCGACCATCACCGATATCGACATCTGGTCGCTCATAAACACCTCCTGACAAGGTTCCTCAGGCAGGTCCTGCTTGCAGAGGAACGACGGATAGTTGATGTCGAGCCCCAGCTTGTCGCTATGATATTTCAGCAGGTCCCATTGGCCCATACTGATGGTCATGCTGTCGGCACTGGTCAGTTCAATACCGCCATAAGCCTTAGGCTGTTTCTGTCCGCCACAAGCGCACAGCATCCCCGCCAGCAAGCCAGCTAACAACCAACACCTAACCCTCATTAACTGTCAATTATCAATTGGCAACAAATCACTTAAATCAGGTTCATTCCCAACTGCTTGCACTGTTTGCGCATCTCCTCGGGCCAGATAGAGGCCTGAATCTCGCCGATGTGACCTTTGTGCAGCAATACCATACAGAGTCGGCTCTGACCGATACCACCACCAATACTCAGTGGCAGTCTGTCATTCAGCAGCTGCTGATGGAAGTAGAGCTGTTCGCGCTCCTCCTTGCCTTCCAGTTTCAACTGGCGCAGCAGGCTCTCCTTATCCACGCGGATACCCATGCTCGAGAGTTCGAAGCTTCGACCCAGAACGGGATACCATATCAGGATATCGCCATTCAGTCCGGCACGTCCGTCCTCGGCGATGGTGCTCCAGTCGTCATAGTCAGGGGCGCGTCCATCATGCTTCTTACCATCACTCAGCTTGCCGCCTATACCTATTATAAATACAGCGCCGTATTTCTCGCAGATGGCATCCTCGCGCTCCTTTGGTGTCTTGTCAGGATACATCTCCACCAGTTCCTCGGCATGTACGAAGTGTATCTGCTCGGGCAGGAATGGCTTGATTTGCGGATAAGTCTCGCAGGTGAGATATTCTGTACGGCGGATGGCAGCATAGATACGCTCCACAATGTTCTTCAGGAATGCCAGGGTGCGGTCCTCCCTACGGATAACAGCCTCCCAGTCCCACTGGTCGACATACAGCGAGTGCAGGTTGTCCAGCTCCTCGTCGGCACGGATAGCATTCATATCGGTGTAGATACCATAGCCAGGCTCGATTTTGTACTCAGCCAGGCTCAAGCGCTTCCACTTAGCCAGCGAGTGTACCACCTCGGCTTTGGCATCACCCAGGTCCTTGATGGGGAAGCTCACGGGGCGCTCCACACCATTCAGGTCGTCGTTGATACCTAATCCTTTCAGCACGAACAACGGTGCTGTCACTCGACGCAGTCTGAGTTCTGTCGACAGATTCTGCTGAAAGAACTCCTTTATCAGTTTGATACCCTGTTCCGTCTGCTTCATATCCAGCAGCGGCTCATACATCACGGGTTTAATTACTTGTCCCATTTCTACAGTTAATGTTTAAAAAGCGGTGCAAAGATACACTTTTTCCGCAATTCTGCAAGCAAAATTGCGGATTTTTTTGCAAAATGACACAAAAACATTGATTTTGACTATCAATCTGACTATACACAGAGTTCTATTTCTATCTTATAATAGTCCTTATCCTTCACTGGGGGACATACCGCGAAATGGTTTTCGTATTCATCACATCCCCAAGGCGTAGCCAGATAGAGGTACTTATCGTCGGCTTTAGTCTGTACCAGATAGGTCTTTCCGTTATACGATATCGACTCCGTTTTACACAGACGATCGAAGAAGCGCTCTGCATCGCCCAGATCCTTGAAGTTCAGGGAGGCCTGTGTCGAATTGTCGACACTCACGCAGAAGTAGCACCCATGAGGCGAAGTGGCTTTCAGCTCGTAGCCCACAGCCTTCTTGGATCCCTTCTCCACATCGCGCCCATACACCACCTGTATCAGCTCCATATCGCCAGCCGTCACATCGTCGCGACAGATGAACCGCAACGGTGTATCAGGCTTCCGGCCCGAGCCTTCGTAGTTATACAATAAATCAAGCAGATGCGTGGGCGACAGCTCGGTGGCAGTACTTGCCGTGGATGACGACAAGGAGAAGACGCCAGCTGCCATCAGCGCCAATACGAGGATAGGTGTTAGTACATGCTTCATGATATTTATATTTTGTGTCTTAGTTATACTTTCTGCGGCAAAAATAGTATTTTTTTCGCAAACCACCAACTTTTTTTGCAGAAATTTGCTGATTTATTTTTTTTGTAGTACCTTTGCACACGATTTGCTGCACCCGTAGTTTAAAGGATAGAATAACGGATTCCGGTTCCGTTGGTCACGGTTCGATTCCGTGCGGGTGTACTATCATGCAAAAGGTGGCTGATCATCACGATCAACCACCTTTCTTTTTTAATAACTAAAACAAATACTTACTTTATAAATTATACACCTGTGATTAAAGCTCGGGGGAAATAGCAGCCAGCCATGCCTCGATGCGGGCGTCGGTCTGGTCGTCCTCGTTGATATCGTCGAGAGGCAGTCCAATAAACTTGCCACCGATCACGGCTTCCGAGTCGTCGAAGGTATAGCCGTCGGTCTCAACGCTACCGATGAATCGGGCACCGCTGTCCTTGATGCCGTTGTAGAGCTCGCCCATACCGCCTACGAAGGTATCGCTATAGGAAGAGCAGTCGCCGCATCCGAAGATGGCAATGGTCTTTCCGCTCAGCTCGGCACCCTGCAGCGTCTTCAGTCCGTCGTACCAGTCGTCCTGCAGCTCACCGGCTCCCCAGGTAGAGGTGCCGAGAATCAGATTCTGGTTGGCAGCCACCACATCGGGCGTGATATCCTGTACGTTGAGGGCTTCGCAGCCCAGTTTCGAGGCAATCTTCTCTGCGATAGCCTCGCAGGTTCCAGTCGAAGAACCATAGATTACAATAGTTGAATTCATTTTTAATGTTTTATTATATGATTAATTCCTGTTGATGCATGTCTCGTTGCAGTCGCCCTGGCATTTACGTCTGCAGTAGCGTTCGCATTGTGCACAGATATCATATCCCAGCATGGCTCCCAGGATAAAGTCCTCCTCAGGTGTGAGCTGGTTGAGCGGACGGGTGACGATGAGTCGGATGGCCTCAAGGCACTCGCGCTTACCGAAGTACACATTCAGGTTCTTGCTTCCTGCAGGCTGCAGCACATAGGGGATGCCCTGACTCTCCAGTCGTTCTATCGTCTGTTCACCATATCTCTTATTACAGGTGAAGAGCACCATCTGGCGCACGCCTTTCTGCAGTTCGTAGATGTGGTTCATCAGCACCTTGATCTCTGTGGGAATGTTTGTAATTGCTCTCATTTTCTGTACTTTCATTTCGACGGTGCAAAGGTACGGGCTTTTCCTTACACCCGCAATACCTAAAACAGAGTGTTTTTCGGGTGGCGCCCCCCCCACAGGTTGCAAAAACCAATTAATCATAAGTAGGTATGCAAATGACCGCCCCCACGAGAAAAAAATTACGGGCCCACGGGGAAAGCGATTTTACGACCAGGAGCCATCATGCGCGGAGGGTGCGCATGGCATTGAGCACAGCCAGCACGGTGACACCTACATCGGCAAACACAGCCAGCCACATGGTAGCGGCGCCAAAGGCAGCCAGTACCAATACCGCCAGTTTGATACCGATAGCCAGCCACACATTCTGCGAGGCGATACGGAGGGTACGACGGGCGATACGGATGGCAGTAGCTATCTTAGATGGCTGGTCGTCCATCAGCACCACATCGGCAGCCTCAATAGCGGCATCGCTGCCCAGACCTCCCATCGCTATACCTACATCGGCACGCGCCAGCACAGGGGCATCGTTGATACCATCGCCCACAAAGGCGAGAGGTGCCGACTGCTGCGCGTTGGCGGTTGAGAGTCGCTCTACCTGCGCCACTTTATCGGCAGGCATCAGCTCGGCATGATATTCGGATAATCCCAGCTGGCGCGCCACATTCTCGGCCACCTCCTGGCGGTCGCCTGTCAGCATCACCGTACGCTGCACACCCAGCTGAAGGAGGGCTGCTATAGCCTCAGCGCTATCGGCCTTGACCTGATCGTTGATCACGATATGGCCAGCATACGTGCCATCGATAGCCACATGGATGATGGTACCCAGGTGCTCGCAGTCGTGCCAGTGAGCCCCCACGCTGTCCATCAGCTTGGTATTGCCTACAGCCACCTCTTTCTCAGCCACACGGGCGATGATGCCCTGCCCTGCCAGCTCGCGCACATCGCTGATCTTACAGCCATCGGTAGCCTCATCGGGGAAAGCATCGCGCAGGGCGGCACCTATGGGATGGGTAGAGAAATGCTCTACATGGGCAGCCAGATGCAGCAGCTGGTGCTCATCGAAGCTGTCGGGATGAACCGCCGTGACAGCAAACACACCATGGGTGAGCGTGCCGGTCTTGTCGAACACCACCGTACGCACCTTGGCAAGCACATCGAGATAGTTGGCACCCTTGATGAGGATACCGCGGCGCGAAGCACCGCCGATGCCGCCGAAGAACGTGAGGGGCACGCTGATGACAAGGGCACACGGGCACGATACCACCAGGAACATCAAGGCACGATAGAGCCACGTGCTGAAAAGGGCTACCGGTGAGAGATGGCTGGTGGCGGCCATGAGCAGCGGCGGAACCACAGCCAGAGCTACGGCTGCCAGCACCACGATAGGCGTATAGATACGGGCAAAACGGGTGATAAAGGTCTCGCTCTGCGACTTATGCTCGCCGGCATTCTCAACCAGACGGATAATCCTGGAAACGGTACTCTCGCCAAAGGGCTTGGTGACCTTGACGCGCAGCACGCCACTCAGGTTCACGCAACCTGATATCACCTCGTCGGCCTCAGCCACATCGCGAGGCAACGACTCACCAGTAAGCGCCACCGTATTGAGCGCACTTGTACCCTCGACGACAACACCATCAAGAGGTACTTTCTCGCCCGGACGGATCACGATGATATCGCCCACCTGAACCTCCTCGGGCGACACACGGCGATCGCCCTCAGCCAGGGTGGCATAGTCAGGCTTGATCTCCATCAGATGGGCTATACTGTCACGGCTCTTACCCTCGGCATAGCCCTCGAAGAGCTCGCCCACCTGAAAGAACAGCATGACAAACACCGCCTCGGGGAACTGGGCCTCGGCACCTGGCAGGAACCCGATACAGAGAGCACCGATGGTAGCCACCGACATGAGGAAGTGCTCATTGAACGGCTCGCCATGCAGCAGCCCCTCGACAGCCTCCTTCAGCGTGTCGTGACCTATCACGAGATAGGGTACAAGATATACCAGCAGCAACTGCCAGGTGGGGAGTGCCGTCAGATGTTCCACTGCCACAGCAGCTACCAGCAGTACTGCCGAAATAATAATGAGTCTCAACTGCTCACGGGTATCATGTTCGTGATGATGTTCGTGATGATGCTCATGAACATCGCAGTAATCACAATATGCGTCTTGATGTGCCATAATCTTACATGTTTATCTGTTTCCGGGTGCAAAGGTACAAAGAAAGCGTTGCAACCCGGTTGCAAATAACTGTCGGCGCAAAAATAACGTGCACAAAGTTTGGCGTTTTCAGCTTTTTTGCGTACTTTTGCCGTCAATAAAAAAAAGTACGATATGCAGAAACTCATAGAATTATATAAGGAATGGAACGGTGCCGAACCAGCCAACGTACAACAGATACCTGGCGGCGGCAGTAACCGCACCTACTACCGACTGACCAGCAACGAGGGACAGTCGGTGATTGGCGTCATCGGAACCAGTCGCGACGAGGACCACGCCTTCATCTACCTCACACAGCACTTTACACGCCGCAAGCTGCCGGTGCCACAGATTCTGGCTGCCAGCGACGATATGTTGCGCTACCTGCAGACCGACTTAGGCAGCATGTCGCTCTTCGACGCCATCCGAGGCGGACGAGAGGCAGGCGGACGTTACACCTTGAAGGAGCAGGAACTGCTGAAGCGTACCATACGCGAACTACCGAACATTCAGATAAGAGGCGCTAGGGAGCTCGACTTCGACAACTGCTATCCGCAAGCCGAGTTCAATGTGGACAGCGTGCTCTTCGACCTGAACTACTTCAAGTACTGTTTCCTGAAGGCGACGGAGATTGATTTCCACGAACTGAAGCTGGAAGCCGACTTCAGACTGATGGCCAAAGACCTGACTGCCGAGAGCTGCGACACCTTCCTGTATCGTGACTTTCAGGCCCGCAACGTGATGCTCGACCACGACGGCAACCCCTGGTTCATCGACTACCAGGGCGGCAGAAAGGGTCCCTACTACTACGATATCGCCTCGTTCCTCTGGCAGGCCTCGGCCAAGTATCCGCACAAGCTGCGCCGCGAACTGGTGTACGAGTACTACAACTCGCTGAAGAACTACATGGAGGTGCCACCCGTGCGCCACTTCGTCAACCGTCTGTCGCTCTTCGTCCTGTTCCGCACCCTACAGGTGTTAGGCGCCTACGGATTCCGCGGCTACTTCGAACAGAAAAAGCACTTCATCGAGAGCATACCACCTGCCATACAGAACCTGCGCGAGCTGCTTGACAGCTCGACACAGTGGCACTACCCCTACCTGATGGACATCCTGCGCCAGCTGACAGAGCTGCCACAGTTCCAGCAGATAGAAGCCGTGGCCAGTCGTGCCGATGGTTACAAGACCACCGACCTGAACCCCTACAAAGCCCACCCGCAGGACGGACCCGCCACCTTCTCGAAATACGATGCACAGGGACCGCTGGTGGTCAAGGTGTTCAGCTTCTCGTATCGCAACGGCATCCCTGAGGATGAGAGCGGTAATGGCGGCGGCTACGTGTTCGACTGCCGCAGCACGCACAACCCAGGCCGCTATGAGCCTTACAAGAAACTGACAGGACTGGATGAGCCCGTGATCCGATTCTTAGAGGACGATGGCGAGATACTGACCTTCCTCGACTCGGTTTACAAGCTGGCCGATGCCCATGTGCGCCGCTACATCCAGCGCGGATTCACCTCGCTGATGTTCTCGTTCGGCTGCACAGGCGGACAGCATCGAAGCGTATATTCTGCCCAGCATCTGGCTGAGCATATCCACGAAAAATTCGGTATTGAGGTTCGCGTAGAACATCGCGAACAGAAAATCAAACAGGTGTTTGAAGCTAAACAATAAACAAAAAAGAGCAGCAATCGCTGCTCCTTTTTTTATTTCTCCTCCTCGGCAGGCTCCTCGTCCTTGAAGTCGGTGATACCAGCCTCAACAAGGATGTTATACCAGGTAATCAACTTCTTGATGTGGCTATCCTTTACACGATCCTGATCCCACTCAGGCAGAACCTTTGTGAAATACTCGTGCAGCTCGGCTGAGCTGGCCTTCTTCTCGTTGATGCTGGCCTTCTTGCCATCCTCGAGCTTCTTCAGGTTCTCGAGAACATCAGTCAGGGGAACATCGTCGGTCTCTGTAAACATGGCGATATCGCCAAGTGATGTGATACGATCGGTAGCGAAGGCTGGCATACGCTTATGAGTAGCGTCGAGAGCCTCAACGATCAGGTTGTTATGACCTCTGGTAACCAGTTTATACAAACCTGGCTTACCGGCAATTGCTAAAATTGTTTGTTGCATTGTCTTATGATTATATGTATTTGTTTATCTATATCTGCTTCACCATCGTTGATGATGACGTAATCCGACTTACGGATGATGTCCTGCTGCGGCATCTGGCGCGCCATCCACTCCTCCACCTTTTCGTGGCTGATATGATCGCGCTCCATCACACGCTGCATACGTATCTCCTTGGGAGCTATCACAGCAATGACGATATCCACCAGCCGGGAGGCACCCGACTCGAACAGGATGGCACTCTCCATCAGTTTGAGACCGCTCTGACGGAAGGCGTCGAAAACGGCTGGATGCACAATCTTATTAACAGCCTCGGCATGACTTTCCGACGACAGCAGGTAATGAGCCACGATAGCCTTGTTGAGATTACCGTCGGCATCGTAGGTATGAGGACCTATCAACGCTGTGAGGCGCTGACGGATATCGGGCGAAGTGCGCATCAGCTTCTTGGCCTCGCTGTCGCAGTCGAATACCTCGTATCCCTGCTCCCGCAACTTCTGGCAGACATAGCTCTTACCGCTACCTATTCCGCCTGTGATACCTATCTTCATTCTGATTCCGATTCAATCAGGTAATCCACCATGCTCGTTTCCAGACGGGCTCTGGATATGCCGCGTGGTACAGTCTTCAAATAGATATGGCACTTCTCCTGAGGATGCTCCATAATCTCGTTGTAATCAGCCACTACCGTAAAGTCGGTTGGCTTCAGATGGCGGAACACGCTCACACCCGTAACGAACTTGACGCCCACACGCGACGGGAAGGTACGGAGCACCTTGCCTGCTGGCATATTGATGGCCTTGATAGGCACACCCTCGATATTCTCCTCGGTGAGCACATCGGTACAGAACGTCACCCGCACATGGTCGGGCACCATCTTCACACCACGGATCTTAGCCAGCTCGCAGTTAGCACGCAGCGTATCACGGAAGTTCACATGATTCAGATGCTCGGTGTACACCACGTTGATACTGTCGAGCTTCTCTTTCGAAGCATAGATGGTGATACTGTCGGGCTTGTAGGTCACACGCGAGATAAAGAATAGTTCCTCGGGAATCACACGACCGCTCCACCGCACTGGCACCACCTTCTTGGCACCGTAGTTGTAATAGAACTCCAGCTTTTCGGGTTTCACGTTGATAATACGCGAACCGTTTGCCAACTGCTGGTAAACCAGCTTCTGCAGCTCCTGCGATGTAACGATACCCGTACCGTTACCCCTGTTATAGGTTCTGAAACTGACGTTGAGCCTCTTCAGGACGTCGCCATACATATAAGTAAGCAAGGTGAATCCCTTGTCACGGATGGTCATTCGCACCGTGTCAGTCTCGTCGGATGTCAGCACGGCATTCTTGGGAATGTCGGTTACCGATACGGGAATGGCAAACTCGCGTTCGTAAACCTCGTTAAGTGTGGTCTGCAACCAGAATACACCCGAAAGTGCCAGGAAGAACACAAACAACAGGAGCTCCTTATTAGTACTGCTAAAAAGGAGCTTACGGATCTGCTGTCCTATTCTTCCTAACTTCATATCTTATTTCTGAGGCGTGCTTGCCATATCCTTGAAAACAGAAGTCTTCTCAACGGTAACAACCACGTCGCGTGCAATCTTCACGTCAACGGTGTTCTTAGCCAGATCAACGCTCTTCACTGTTCCATGAATGCCACCGCCAGTAACCACTTCGGTACCCTCGCTCAGCTCGTTCTGGAACTTCTGAATCTCCTTCTGCTTCTTCTGCTGTGGACGAATCATGAAAAACCACATAATGGCAAAGATGGCCACCATCATGATGATCATACTCATGCCGCCTCCCTGTGCTGCCTGGGCAGCCAATACGATACTAGTCATTTTCTTTCTTTATTTAAGTTTATTTCTATGGTTCTCTTTCTTGGGTTCGATGAACTTGGCCAGGCGTCCGCTCTCTACCAGATTGCGGGCTATTCCATCAAGCATACCATTGATGTAGCCAGCACTCTTTGGTGTAGAGTAGAACTTAGCTATCTCAACATACTCGTTGATGGTTACATTGATGGGAATATTCGCCAGGGTCATCATCTCGGCGATGGCTATCTGCATCAGGATAATATCCATGTAAGCCAGGCGCGAGAAATCCCAGTTGCGTGATGCCTCACTCATAAAGCGCTGATACTCGTCGGCATTCAGGATGGCTGCACGGAATATCTTGCGTGCAAAATCCTTCTCATCCTCACTATCCCACTCAGGCAACAACTCCTGCTTCGCACCATTCTGCTCCTCGAAACGCTTGATGGTCTTCAGCACGAATGTATCAACGATAGGCTTATCATCATTCCAATAGAGGCTCTGGTCCTCAAGGATGGCATCAATATCATCGTTATCCTGAATGAGTGTGCGGTATATCTTACGCCAGAACTCACGATCCACATCGTAGTTATCCTCTGGATTGTTCATATATTCCTGATATATGTCGCTCTGCTCTATCTTCTCGAGCAGCGAGGCCACGAAAACGGCATTCTCATCCCAACCGCTCTTCTGCGTGCTGATGAACTCGTTTAACTGCTTATTCTCGGCCAACTGAATTGCAAATCGATTGAAAACAAATCTTTGTGATGGTTCTGGTGTTCCTTCGCGCTTTGCTCGTTGTACCAACACTTCCATACGACGGCTTGCCTCCTTGTTTACGGCTACAATCAGAGCCAGCATGTAGTTGTAGAGGTCATAAGCTTTCGAAAGACTGAAAAATAGCTCTTTCTCAGCCGTGTCGATGTTCTTGTTACCGTTTTGATAGTAAGCATAGGTTAACTGAACAATCTTAATTCTAATAATTTCTCTGTTAATCATCTCACTTGATGTTTTTTTATTTATTATACCTTATTTATATAAACTGAAACGTTATAATCGGCTGCAAAATTAGCAATAAAAACTAAAATCTGCAAGAAAAAAGCCGAAAATTGAGGTTTTTTAGCCAAATATTTGGTTGGTATCAAAAAAAGTCGTACCTTTGCACCGCTTTTTCGGCTACATGCCGAGATTCGTGTGATGGCGAATTAAGCAAAACGTAATTTTTAACAACTTAATTTAGAGTAACACATTTATGAAAGAAATTAGCGTAAGTGGCCAGAAGCGTGCCACAACTGGCAAGAAGGCCAGCAAGGAAATGCGTAAGGAAGGTCTTGTACCTTGTAACCTTTATGGTGAGAAGAAGGGTGAGAACGGTGCACCTGAGGCTCTTGCATTTGCAATCCCAGCATCTCAGCTCCGTCGCGTAGTTTATTCACCCGACGTTTACGTTGTAAACATCACCATCGACGGTGAGGCTCACAAGGCTGTTATGAAGGAGCTCCAGTTCCACCCAACAACAGACGCTCTGCTCCACGTTGACTTCTACGAGGTAAACGAGGAGAAGCCCATCACTATCGGTATCCCCGTTAAGTTGGTAGGTCACGCACAGGGTGTTCGTGATGGTGGTCGTCTGAGCCAGGCTGTTCGTACACTGAACGTTACAGCTCCTTACAAGCAGATTCCTGAGGTTCTGAATGTAGACGTTACAGAGCTCAAGCTCGGTAAGGCTATCAAGGTAGCAGAACTGAACTTCGAGGGTCTGCAGATCGCTACTCCTGCTCAGGTTGTAGTATGCTCAGTTAAGGCTACACGTGCTTCTCGTTCTGCAGCTGCCCAGGCTGCTGAGTAATTTATCTAATTCGTTTGCGAATGGATAAGTACTTGATTGTTGGACTGGGAAATATCGGCGACGAGTACGAGAACACCCGCCACAATACAGGCTTTATGGTATTGGATGCTTTTGCTAAGGCATCCAATATTCATTTTGATGATAAGCGCTATGGGTTTGTAGCCGAAACATCATTGAAAGGTCGTAAAGTATTCCTGCTGAAACCCTCTACCTATATGAACCTGAGCGGCAATGCGGTACGCTATTGGCTAAACAAGGAAAATATAGAACAAAACAGACTATTGGTCATCAGCGACGACGTAGCGCTACCATTAGGCGCATTCAGACTGAAAGCCAATGGTTCGAACGGAGGGCACAATGGTCTGGGACACATTCAGCAGCTGATAGGCCAGAACTACGCCCGACTGCGTATGGGTATAGGCAACGACTTTCCACGAGGCATGCAGGTGGACTGGGTACTCGGCAAGTACGACGAGGAAGACATGAAGACACTCCAGCCAAGTATCGATACAGCCTGCGAGATCATCAAAAGCTTCGTATTAGCCGGCATCGATATCACAATGAATCAATTTAACAAATTAGGAAAGAAATAACATATGGAAGAAGCAAGGATTGACAAATGGCTATGGGCATCACGCATCTTCAAGACACGTTCGATTGCTGCTGATGCTTGCAAGAATGGACGCGTTACCATCGAGGGGGTTAACGTCAAACCTTCACGTATGGTGAAAGTCGGCGAGACTGTCAATGTCCGTAAACCACCCATCACCTACTCTTTCCGTATTCTGAAAACCATCGAGCAGCGAGTGGGTGCCAAACTCCTGCCTGAGATCTACGAGAACGTGACTGCTCCCGAGCAGTATGAACTACTGGAGATGACCCGTATCAGCGGGTTTGTGGATCGTGCACGAGGTACTGGGCGACCTACCAAGAAAGATCGCCGCAGTCTTGATGCATTTATCAACGACATGGAATAAAATGTTCATCGTGTTATGACACTTATCAACATCGGATTGATTATTGTTGGCATCATCCTCATCATTTGGGGAGCCGACAGACTGACAGAAGGCGCTTCGTCGCTGGCACGTGGCATGCGTGTGCCGGAAATTGTAATCGGTCTCACCATCGTAGCCGCAGGTACATCGGCACCAGAATTGTTTGTGAGTCTGGTATCCGCCCTCAAAGGCACAAGCGACTTAGCCGTTGGTAACGTGTTAGGGTCAAACATCTTTAACACCCTGCTCATTGTGGGCTGCTCCGCTGCTGTTGCGCCTATCGCCGTAGCATCCAACACGGTGAAGAAGGATATCCCTTTCGCCATCGGAGCCTCATTGCTGCTGTTCATGTTGTGTTTCGACGATATGGACTCACCTCACCTCTGGGGCAACGAAATCAGCCGATCTGACGGCATCATCCTGTTGATAGGATTCATAGCTTTCCTGATCTACACCTTCCAAATGGCAGGAAAAGCAGGATTACTGCCAAGCAGGGAGGAAGAACTTGGCATAGAACGTGAGAAGGAGCCCCGCGATTATTCACACCTCTGGCAGAATCTGGCATGGATAACAATCGGACTTGCCTGCCTGATTGGAGGCAGTAATCTGTTTGTTGACAGCGCTACCTATCTGGCTCACCGCTTTGGTATCCGACAGAGCGTTGTAGGTCTAACGATTGTAGCCGGCGGCACATCACTACCCGAATTGGCAACAAGTGTAGTTGCAGCCTATAAAGGGCGCGCTGCCTTAGCCATCGGAAACGTCATCGGATCGAACGTCTATAACATCCTGCTCATCCTGGGCGTAACAGCTGTTATACACCCTATGCGCATCATAGGTATCACCATTGTCGACCTGATGATGATGCTGTGCAGCATCGGCCTCATGTGGATTTTTGCCATCACCAAATACTACGTATCACGTAGAGAAGGATGGCTGTTGATTCTGGCATTCCTGGGATACATGGGCTGGCTTTTATACTTATTATAATGGATAACAGGGGTACTTGAACACCCCCTTTAACAAAACAAGAATAATGGAAAAATTAAAAGAAAATCAGAGAATTAGTGTGCTGTTCATGATGTACGGCATACTGTTTTGCGTATGCCTGATTACGGCAAACGTATTAGAGACAAAACAGATTTCGTTCGGACCCGCCAACATGACTGCAGGTCTGATTGTGTTCCCTGTAAGCTACATCATCAACGACGTGGTTTGCGAGGTGTGGGGCTACCGCCGCACACGCCTGCTTATCTGGCTGGGATTCGCCATGAACTTCATGTTTGTGGTGTTTGGCGCCATCGCCGACTGGATTCCTGGTGCACCTTACTGGCACGGCGAAGAGGGATTCCATCAGATTTTCGGCCTGGCACCACGTATTGCAGGTGCATCGTTCCTGGCATTTCTGGCAGGATCGTTTATGAATGCCTACGTGATGAGTAAGATGAAGCTGAACTCAAATGGTAAGAACTTCTCGGCACGTGCCGTGATGAGTACTATCTGGGGCGAGCTTACCGACTCTATCATCTTCTTCCCCCTGGCACTGGGTGGCGTAATTCCCTGGGAGGAGATGCCTTCGTTGGTTATCACACAGGTAACACTGAAGACGGTTTACGAAATCATCGCACTTCCTGTAACCATCCGTGTGGTTAACTTTACCAAGAAGCACGACCACGAGGATGTGTACGACGAGGATGTGAAATATAACATTTTTAAAGTTAAGGAATTATGATGAGAGAACAAGAAGGATTGCAAGCACTCGGTAAGAAGACTGAGTACAAGAGTGATTATGCACCCGAAGTGCTTGAAACATTCATGAACAAGCACCCCGAGAACGACTACTGGGTACAGTTCAACTGCCCTGAGTTTACATCACTCTGCCCCATTACCGGACAGCCTGATTTCGCAGAGATTAAGATCATGTATATTCCTGGCGAGAAGATGGTAGAGTCGAAGAGTCTGAAGTTGTATCTGTTCAGTTTCCGTAACCATGGCGATTTCCACGAGGACTGTGTGAATGTGATCATGAAGGATCTGGTAAAACTGATGGATCCCAAGTATATCGAGGTGATTGGCCTATTCACACCACGTGGCGGTATCAGCATTTACCCCTACGCCAACTACGGTCGCCCCGGTACCAAGTACGAGAAACTGGCTGAAGAGCGATTGTATAAACATTCATTTTAATATTGAGCCCTGCAAAAAAATATAAAATTTGCAGGGCTTTTTGCCGCTATGTGCGGAAAAAGTGCTATATTTGCATTCAAATTTTGAAAATTAGCTTTAAGAAATATGGCAAAAAAGAAAATCCAATTCAGTCTCGTTTACAGAGACATGTGGCAGAGTTCAGGCAAATTCCAGCCTCGTAAAGACCAGCTGGAACGCATTGCGCCCGCCATTATCGACATGGGCTGTTTCGCCCGAGTAGAAACCAATGGTGGAGCCTTTGAGCAGGTGAACCTGATGGCTGGCGAGAACCCCAATCTGGCAGTTCGTGCATTCTGTAAGCCTTTTAACGAAGTTGGCATCAAGACCCACATGCTGGATCGTGGCCTGAATGCACTTCGCATGTATCCCGTGCCCGATGATGTTCGTGCGCTGATGTATAAGGTCAAGCATGCTCAGGGTGTAGATATCACTCGTATCTTCTGTGGATTGAACGATACCCGCAATATCATCCCAAGTATCAAATGGGCCAAGGAGGGCGGCATGACACCACAGGCAACACTGTGTATAACCACATCGCCTGTTCACACCGTAGAGTACTATGCTGCTATCGCCGACGAGGTAATCGCTGCTGGTGCCGAGGAAATCTGTTTGAAGGATATGGCTGGTATCGGTCAGCCTGCTATGCTGGGTCAGCTCACCAAGGCCATCAAGACCAAGCACCCCGATATCATCATTCAGTATCACGGTCACTCAGGTCCTGGTTTGTCTATGGCTTCTATCCTCGAGGTTTGTAACAACGGTGCCGATGTAATCGATACTGCTATCGAGCCTCTGTCATGGGGTAAGGTTCACCCAGATATCATCTCGGTTCGTTCTATGCTGAAGAACGAGGGCTTCGAGGTGGCCGATCTGGATATGAACGCCTATATGCAGGCACGTACACTCACTCAGGAGTTTATCGACGACTGGTTGGGTTGCTTCATTAACCCTGCTAACAAGCACATGTCATCACTGTTGCTTGGTTGCGGTCTGCCTGGTGGTATGATGGGATCTATGATGGCCGATCTTGGTCCTATCCAGAAGATGATTAATAAGGAACGCGAGAAGAAGGGTGAGAACGCACTCACTATGGACGATATGCTGGTTAAGCTGTTCAACGAGGTTGAGTACGTATGGCCAAAGGTAGGTTATCCCCCATTGGTAACACCATTCTCTCAGTACACTAAGAATATCGCTCTGATGAACCTCCTCACCATGGAGCAGGGTAAGGGTCGTTACGTGATGATGGACGATGCCATCTGGGGTATGATTCTTGGTAAGAGCGGTAAGGTGCCCGGAACAATCGCTCCCGAGCTGGTTGAGCTGGCCGAGAAGAAGGGTCTTAAGTTCACCGATGCCGATCCTCACACGCTGTTGGAGAACTCACTCGATACCTTCCGCAAGGAGATGGACGAGAACGGTTGGGATTACGGACAGGACGACGAGGAGCTGTTCGAGCTGGCTATGCACCCTGAGCAGTACCGTCCATTCAAGAGCGGTCAGGCTAAGAAGCAGCTGCTGGCTGATATCCAGAAGGCTAAGGATGCCAAGCTGGGTGGTGGTCAGAAGATTTCGCAGGAAGAGATCGACGCTATCAAGCATGCTAAGGCCGACGCTGTAAAGGCTCCTCTGGCTGGTCAGCTGTTGTGGGGCTTCGGTGGCGAAGGTGTACTGGCACCATGCGTTGAGCCATTCATCGGTCAGAAGTACAAGGAGGGCGACACCTTCTGTTATCTGCAGACCAAGTGGGGCGAGATTGTATCAATCCCTGCCGCTATGGGTGGTAAGCTGGTTGATATCAGCGTTAAGCCTGGTCAGAACATTCGTCAGGGCGACACCATCGCCTGGATTGAGCGCGAAGCATAATGGATTATCAATCGATTATAGACAAGTATTATCCGTCGGAGAATGAACTCCGACGGATACTCTTATTGCATAGTCGTCAAGTTGCCGACAGATGTCTGAAAATAGCCAAAGCACATCCGGAATTACGACTGGATGAAGAATTTCTGGAAGAAGCTGCCATGCTGCACGACATCGGTATCTTCCGCTGTAATGCGCCCAACATCCAATGTTTCGGAACAGCCCCCTACATCTGCCATGGCTATATCGGTGGACAGATACTACGTGAAGAAGGTTTCGAACGCCATGCGTTAGTATGTGAACGCCATACAGGAACAGGGCTGTCGCGCGAACAGATAGAAACAAGAAAACTACCATTACCCTTGGATCGTAGTTACGAGCCAGATGTATTGGAAGAACAAGTAGTTTGTTATGCCGACAAATTCTATTCAAAATCACACATCGAACATGAACGTACTGTAGTCGAAACAGCACAAAGTTTGGAGAAATTCGGTCAAGAAGGTGTGCAGAAATTCCTAAAATGGGTTGATTTGTTTGAATAAAAACAAATAAACTGTAATAATCTCTGCTATCTATAGAAGAAATCGCAAAATTATTATTAATTTTGCAGCCGTGAAAAGAAAATCAGTATTGGTTGTGTTCGCTTTCGCTATCTTGATGATGATGGCGGAGGTGCCCATGAAAATGATTACCGAAACTCAGAAGAGCTCCGGAGATAATGATAGTATCCCTGTTGATTCGGCATCTACGATCCTTGAGAAGACTACAGAGACTGCCAAGAATCACATGGATACCACAACAATGGATTCCATCCAACTTGCCATATACCGTCATAACAAAGCTGTTGACGACTCATTGGCACAGGATAGCATCAACAAAAGTCGCAAAAATGGTATTGATTCGCCTGTGGAGTACTCTGCCGAAGATTCTCTGACTTACGATGCCGCCTCGGGGCTGGCACATCTATATGGAGACTCGAAGGTAAAGTATCAGAACATGGACTTAGAGAGCGATCAGATCTACATGAGCCTTGACAGCAGTCTTGTTCACGCCACTGGTAGTATTGATACCACCACCAACGAATTGACAGGAACACCTGTTTTCAAAATGGGAAGCGATGAGTATCAAAGTGATACGATGGCATTCAACTTCAAAACGAAAAAAGGTCTTATCAGTAGCGTGTACACACAGCAGGATGATGGCTATCTAACCAGCGAATTATCCAAACGTGGCGCTAACGGAGAAATGTTCCTACAACATGGTCGCTACACCACCTGCGATGATCCACACCCCGATTTCTATCTGGCCATGTCGCGTGCCAAGGTTCGTCCTGGCAAGGATGTTGTATTCGGACCTACCTATCTGGTTGTAGCCGATGTACCCCTGCCACTGGCTATCCCTTACGGATTCTTCCCCTTCACCAAAAGCTATTCAAGCGGACTGATTATGCCAACCTACGGCGACGAGACTGAACGAGGCTTCTATCTACGCGATGGCGGTTACTACTTTGCCATCAACGATAAGATGGACCTGAAATTGATTGGTGAAATCTACACAAAAGGTTCATGGGGCTTATCGGCAGCAACCAACTACCGCAAGCGTTACCGATACAACGGTTCGTTCTATGCCAGCTATCAGAATACTATCAACGGCGAAAAGAACATGCCCGACTACTCGAAGCAGACAAGCTTTAAGATCCAATGGAGTCACCGTCAGGATGCCAAGGCAAATCCTTATTCGCAGCTCTCTGCCAGCGTAAACTTTGCTACCAGCAGCTATGAGCGCAATAATCTGTCATCAATGTATAATCCCCAATCGCTCACACAGTCTACACGAACCTCTTCTGTATCATGGAGTACAACGTTCTCGAGCATTGGTATGACATTGAGTTCGACCGCCAACCTGAACCAAAATATGCGTGACTCAAGCATCTCAATGACACTACCTGATCTGAACATCACCATTGCCCGTTTCTACCCTTTCAAACGTAAGAAACGAGTTGGTGATGAGCGTTGGTATGAAAAGCTGTCAGTGCAGTACCGTGGACAGTTCAAGAACGAGATTAATACCAAAGAAAGTAAACTCATGCACTCTTCACTGTCAAAAGACTGGAAGAACGGCATGCAACACGTGATACCCATTAGTGGCAACTTCACTTTGTTTGGCTACCTGAATGTGAATCCCTCTTTCAATTTTACCGATCGAACATATTTCAGCAAGACACATAAATCATGGGATACTGAACACCAGCGTGAAGTAGTCGACACACTTAGCGGATTCTATAACGTTTATAACTGGAATCTCTCATTGAGTGCTTCTACAAAACTGTACGGTATGTGGATTCCCAATCGTAAGATTTTCGGTGACAAGATCCAAGCTATCCGCCACGTCGTCACACCAAGTATCAGTTACAGCTACGCTCCTGATTTCAGCGCCTCTCGATACGGCTATTATGAGCAGTATCAAAAGACCGATGCCGATGGTAACGTAACAATGGTAGAGTACTCCCCCTATCAGATTGGTGCCTATGGCGTACCAGGTAAAGGCAAGACGGGAAGCATATCATTAGACCTCTCACAGAATCTTGAAATGAAAGTGAAGAGCGATGATGACTCAACAGGTTTCAAGAAGATATCGCTGATTGATGAGTTGCGAATGTCAATGTCATATAACATGTCTACCAAAGTTCGCCCATGGAGTGATCTTTCAACCTCTTTACGCCTGAAACTCACTAAGAGTTATACGCTGAATATCAACGCCGTATTTGCATCGTATGTCTACGAGGCCGATAGTGTGGGAGCAACTCCACGAGTATCAGACACCAAGACGTATTGGGGCATGGGAAAAATAGGTCGCTTCCAAGGTATATCGCAGAATCTGTCATACACACTAAATAACGAAAAGATCGCCAAGTTCTTCAAACGCTTACGAGGCGAAAAGGTTGACGATAAGAAAGACAAAAACCGTAGCAGTCAGAACGATGATGACGAGTGGGACAGCGATGTAGAAACAAACGTAGACAAGGATATGGAAAAAGCCAAACATGGAGCCAAACGCAAGGGTGGCTCGAAGGCAGAGACTGACGAAGACGGCTATATGGCCTTCCAGATGCCTTGGAGCCTGAGTTTTGGCTATGGTATCACCATGCGCGAAGACCAAACACTCAGCAAGTTTAATTATAACACCATGCGCTATCCCTACAAGTTCACACAGAATCTGAATGTGAGTGGCAACTTGCGCATCAGCGATGGTTGGAACATTTCATTCTCGTCAGGTTACGATTTTGACAACAAAAAAATATCCATGACTACCGCATCGCTTTCACGCGATCTGCATTGTTTCAATATGTCGTGCTCTGTGGTACTGGCTCCGTACACCAGTTATAACTTCTCATTCCGTTGTAACGCATCGACTCTGACCGATGCATTAAAATACGACAAGCGCTCGAGCTACTCGAATGCTGTGCAGTGGTACTAAAAACCTGATAATATGGCAGAACTACCTACAATGATAGCAGATCTGGCACTCATCTTGATGGTGGCAGGTGTGGTTACACTCATATTCAAAAGCCTGAAACAACCCTTGGTGTTAGGCTACATCGTCGCTGGTTTTCTGGTAAGTCCTAACATGCCATATACGGCATCTGTAGTCGATATGGCCAACGTTCACCTATGGGCGGATATCGGCGTCATGTTCCTGTTGTTCTCTTTAGGACTTGATTTCTCATTTAAGAAAATCCTTAAAATGGGTGCCTCGCCTATCATTTCAGCGATGACCATCATTTTCTGCATGATGATGTTAGGCATTGTGGTAGGTCACGTATTCAACTGGGGTAAAATGGACTGCATCTTCCTTGGTGGTATGCTGGCAATGTCAAGTACCACAATTATCTATAAGGCTTTCGACGACTTGGGGCTACGACAGCAGCAATTTGCCGGCATGGTGATGAGTGTACTGATTCTGGAAGACATTCTGGCAATTGTGATGATGGTGATGCTAAGTGCACTGGCAAGTGGTGCCAACCCCGATGGCGGCCAGCTACTCCAGTCGGTCATGCGCATTGGTTTCTTCTTGATTTTATGGTTAGTGGTGGGCATTTTTGCAATTCCCCTGTTTCTGCGTCGAGTACGCAAATCGATTAATAACGAGGTACTGCTCATTGTATCATTAGGACTTTGCTGCGCCATGGCAGTATTCTCTACCAAGGTAGGTTTCAGTTCTGCTTTTGGAGCGTTCATTATGGGTAGCATCTTAGCAGAGACCATTGAAGCAGAAAGGATTGAAAAACTGGTGGAGCCAGTAAAGAACCTGTTTGGAGCAGTATTCTTTGTGTCAGTTGGTATGCTGGTAGATCCTAAAATTATCGTGGAATATGCTATTCCCATCGTATGCCTGGTATTGACAATTATCGTGGGACAAAGCCTGTTCGGAACCATCTCATTCATGTTAGGTGGGCAATCACTTAAATCGGCTATACGATGTGGATTTTCTATGGCACAGATTGGTGAATTCTCGTTCATCATAGCATCATTGGGCTTGTCACTCGGCGTTATCGGTAAATTCCTATATCCTGTAGTTGTGGCAGTATCAGTCATTACCACCTTTCTGACACCATATATGATCCGCTTGTCGACCCCTGCTTACGATAAACTTGAGAAACATATACCTAACAAGTTGATTAGATCACTCAACCAGTTGACAATGGGCAACACACACAGTCAAGAGGAAAGCAAGTGGAAGAGTCTACTCACACAGATGGGGCTCAACACTATCATCTACTCTATCCTCTCATCGGCCACAATCGCGCTCATGTTTACATTTGTACTGCCGTTTACACGCAAGCTACTACCAGGTTGGGAACTGCATTGGTATGCCAATGCCATTACAGGTGTATTAACAGTAACACTCATTGCACCGTTCCTACGCGCCATGGTCATGAAGAAAAACCATAGCGAGGAGTGGAAAGCATTATGGGCCGAAAGCAACCGTAATCGATTACCGCTATTATTCACGATTCTGGTACGCATGGTAATTGCTGTAAGTTTTATCTTTTACATTTGCAACTATCTGAGCCGATTCACTAACGCGCTGATGATTACTATCGGATTCATCGTCATCGTACTCATCATCTTTTCACGTACTGCCAAGCACCGTAGCATCACACTCGAACGCCTTTTCATCCAAAACCTGCGGTCACGTGATATTGAAGCACAGGTACACGGCAAAAAACGCCCGCTATACGAAGGCAGATTATTAGATCGCGACGTACACATTGCCGAGTTCACCTTACCCAACAATTCCAATTGGATGGGGCAATCATTGGCACAGCTGAACCTTGGAAAAAAATACGGTGTTCATATTAGTAGTATTTTGCGTGGTGGTCGACGCATTAATATTCCTGATGGCTATAACATACTTTTTCCTGGAGATGTACTACAGGTGATAGGTAGTGACCAACAGTTTACCTTATTTAGAGAAGCAATCGAAAATGAACTGATTGGGCCTGATGTCGAGTTAGAGAAGAGAGAGATGAAGTTGCGTCAGCTTATTATCGGATCCGATAGTAAGTTTGTTGGACAAACGCTGATAGAAAGTCGCATTCGCGATTTGTACAGCTGTATGGTAGTGGGTCTTGAAGAGGGAAAGGAAAGCCTCTCCCCCTACAATCCAAACCGTCGATTCCGCAAAGGCGATATCATCTGGGTTGTCGGCGAGCAAGAATCGCTCGACGCCCTGTTTAACAGTTAAAATCAGCAGTTAATTCGCAGATCTTTACAATCACATTCTTGGCTTTTTCCATTGACTGGATACTTACGAATTCGTAAGGTCCGTGAAAATTAACGCCACCAGCGAAGATATTGGGGCAAGGAAGACCACGGAACGATAATTGTGCACCATCAGTACCTCCACGAATAGGTTTCACCTTAGGTGCTACTCCACAGTCCTGCATGGCGTGAAGCACCAAATCAACAACGTGCATCTGCGGATCAATCATTTCCTTCATATTGTAATACTGATCCTTCACCTCGACTACTACAGTACCATCACCGTAACGCTGGTTCATTGTAGCCGCTACATTCATAATAGTACGCTTGCGCTCTTCGAATCGCTCGCGGTCATGATCACGGATGATAAAATGCATCTGTGCCTTCTCTACCGATCCCTCTACACCCAGAAGATGAAAGAATCCTTGATAGCCTTCTGTAGTCTCAGGACGCTCATCAGCAGGCAGGAGTGTGACAAATTCCATCGCCAAGAGATTGGCATTCACCATCTTATCCTTCGCATAACCTGGGTGTACACTTACGCCTTTTATATGTACACGTGCGCTGGCTGCATTAAAGTTTTCAAACTCCAACTCACCCACGTCGCCACCATCCATCGTATAAGCCCACTCACAGCCGAATTTTTCCACATCAAAATGATGGGCGCCCATACCAATCTCCTCATCGGGATTGAATGCAATACGGATATCGCCATGGCGTATTTCCTTGTGGTCACGTAAATAACACATGGCCTCTACAATTTCTGCAATTCCAGCTTTGTCATCAGCTCCTAAGAGTGTGGTACCATCAGTCACGATCAGATCCTCACCAATATGCTGAAGCAGTTCTGGGAATCGTTTCGGACTACTAACAATACCTTCTGAAAGCAGGATATCACTTCCATCGTACTGTTTCACAATGTGTGGATGGATGTCTGCACCTGAACAATCAGGGCTGGTATCATAGTGCGATATGAATCCTATGGTTGGAACATCTCCCTTGGTGTTGGCCTTTAATGTTGCATAGATGTAACCTCTCTCATCCATCTCAACATCCGAAAGCCCCTCACGCTCAAGTTCTTTCTTCAGATATTCAGCAAATACCAGCTGTTTCGAAGTACTTGGAACAGTTTCACTATCCTCGGCAGATTGGGTATCGAACTGTGTATAATTCAAAAATCTTTCTGTTATATCCATTATGTAACGTTTTGATTGTTGCGGCTGCGAAATTACTAATAAAATCCGAGCTGACCAAACATCAACACGTTTTTCGTCATTTTATCATTAAAACACTTCAAAAAATTTGGAAGTTTCAATATATTTCCTTATATTTGCGACATCGTATAAGTATTGAATATTGGAATCCATAACTAAGACTAAAACTGAGTATGAAGAAAATAATGGTCATTGATGGTGGTCCACGTAAAAACATGAATACCGCTACTATGTGTGAGAAGTTTGCTGAGGGTGCCCGCGCTGCTGGTGCCGATGTAAAGATTGTACGATTGTACGACATCGACTACAAGGGCTGTCGTTCCTGTATGTCATGTAAACTAAAGAACCAGCCCACAGCATCATGCCAGTTTCCAGATGGCATAACAGACATTCTTGCAGAATGTGCTTCGGCCGACGGAGTAGCTTTGGGATCCCCTATCTATTTTGGAGAGGTAAGCGCCCAACTCCGTGCTTTTTTCGAGCGTCTGACATTCCCATGGCTTAGTTACACGAAAGGCTATTTCGATGCTCCAAAGAAATTCCCCATCACCATTATTTACACCATGAACGGCATGCCTGAGGATGGACGTAATGTACGTAAGAATATGCAGGTTTTCGAGGGCGTATTAGAATCGGCTGGTTGCGATATCAACCACATTTTCAGCTATAACACCATGTGGGTTACCAATTACGCTCCTTACGATTTTATGCCCGAAACAGCCGAGGATAAACTCTTATGGCGTAATGAACATTGGGAGCAAGACATGCAAACGGCCTACGATGCAGGTCTTCGTATGGCCTCCCACCTATAATAAAGCAATCAGGGTGCCGATTGGCACCCTGATATTTTTTCTTAAACTTCCCAGCCGATGGCAGAAGCACCAAGTACTGCAGCACTGGCACCATCCAAACCACTCACCAAGAATTTGGCCTTTCCTTTGAATATCTTGAGGACATGGGCCTCATAAGCCTCGCGAATAGGTTTCATAATCAACTCGCCAGCCTTGACCATACCACCGAAGAAGATGAATGCCTCAGGTGATGAGAATGCGGCAAAATCGGCACAAGCCTCACCCAGCATTTTTCCTGTGAACTCGTAGATTTCCTTAGCCAGTTCATCTCCTTTACCAGCTGCAATAGAAACATCAAGCGATGTGATATCCTCTGGATTCATTTCACGCAATACTGAAGGACGATCTGTAGTTGCCAACAGTTCACGAGCAGTACGAGCAACACCAGTAGCCGAGCAATAAGCCTCAAGACAGCCTGTACGACCACAACCACAACTGCGACCTTCGGCACCACGAACCATTGTTACGTGACCCAATTCGCCAGCAAAACCATCGTGACCATACAACAACTGACCATTAACAACAATACCCGAGCCAACACCAGTACCCAGTGTGATGACAATGAAGTTCTTCATGCCACGGGCCACACCATATACCATCTCGCCAATAGCAGCGGCATTAGCATCATTGGTGAGGGCTACAGGGATACCATTCAAACGCTCACTAAACATCTTAGCCAAAGGCACTACGCCGTCATGGGCCCAAGGAAGATTGGGAGCAAACTCGATTGTACCATTATAGTAATTGCCATTAGGAGCACCTACACCCATTGCCTTAATCTTCTCGATACCGCCCACCTGGTCGATAATTACCTGAAGAGCCTCCACACAGGCATCAACATAATCTTCTGCCTTCTGGTAATTACCGGTCTTAATAGCTGTAGTAGCTTTAATATCACCACGTGCATCTACAATACCGAAAACAGAGTTGGTTCCACCTAAGTCCAAGCCAATTACGTAGGGCTTAATTTCTGCGTTTTGTTCGTTCATAATTATAATAAGTTTATTAGCCGTTTTGAAAAATTTCAATTTCAAGGCACAAAATTAGTAAAAAACCAGCAGAACGCTTGACTTTTTACGGAAATTAACCATTATTTTATAAAAGAATGACCAAAATCAACAGAATGAGGAAAAAAATTCGTAACTTTGCGCCCGTTATGCCAATTCATATACCCATAAATATATTAGATTTCATCTTCAAAGGGATGTTGATCGGAGTAATAGCCAGCGCGCCTATGGGGCCTGTTGGTATCTTATGCGTTCAACGCACGCTGAACAAGGGAAGATGGTTCGGTTTTGCCACTGGACTCGGCGCAGCCTTCAGTGATATTATCTATGCAGCATTCGCTGGTTACGGCATGGCGTTCGTCATGGACTTTATCACCAACGATCAAAACCGTTTCTACCTACAAATAGCTGGTAGTATCATGTTGCTCTGCTTTGGCTGGTACACCTATCATACCGACCCAACCAGAAAAATGCACCAAAGCGGTAAGCAGCAGGGAACCCTCTGGTACAATTCGTGGACAGCTTTCTTGGTAACCTTCTCTAACCCTCTCATTATTTTCCTCTTTCTGGCCATGTACGCCCAGTTTGCATTCGTATTGCCCAACCATCCTTTCGAGATGATTGTTGGTTTTGCCAGCATTGTGGGTGGTGCATTACTTTGGTGGTGGGGACTGACATGGCTGGTAGATCAGATTCGTACGAAATTTGATACTAACGGCATTAAGATTATCAACAAGGTTATAGGTGTTGCAGTCATTGTTGGTAGCATCATCATGCTACTTGGCCTCACCACCAACCTACTTAGATTTTTTTAGCACAGGTAAGATTATTTTAGGATACAGATATGTTTATAGCAAACGAACTGAGAAAGACCAACATTGCCGAGTATCTGCTCTATATGTGGCAGATGGAAGACACTGTGCGTGCATTCGACTGCTCGCTCTCACGTATCAAGAACGAATACATCGCACGTTTCGACTATACTGATGAGCAAAAGGAAGAAGAGACTGACTGGTTTGGTAATCTGATTCGCATGATGAACCAAGAAGGCTGTCGCGCACAAGGACATTTACAGATTAACAAGGTAACTATGCAGATGCTGATTGAGCTACACAGCCAATTGTTACAGTCAAGCAAGTTTCCTTTCTACAACACAGCATATTACAAGGTACTACCCTTTATTGTTGAGTTACGCAACCGTGGTGCCAACAAGGAAGAAAATGAAATTGAGACCTGTTTTAACTCACTCTACGGCGTGATGCTGCTCAGATTACAGAAGAAACAGATTTCACCCGATACTGCACATGCCGTGAAAGAAATAACCACCTTTATAGGTATGCTCTCTGATTATTACAAGAAGGATAAAGAAGAAGGATTGAAGTTTGAATAAATGAATATTTTAATTACAGGCTGCAACGGGCAGCTGGGAAACGAAATGCAATTGCTGGAGGAAGAAAATCTCCAGCATACCTATTATAATACAGATGTAGCCGCGCTCGACCTTCAAGGTCGCTTGCCTCAGCAAGAACTTGACATCACCGACGAAGCGGCCATCAACCGTTTTGTTGATGAGAAACAGATTGACGGCATCGTGAACTGCGCTGCATATACAGCTGTCGACAAGGCCGAAGATAACCAAGAACTTTGCAACAAGTTGAATGCCATAGCTCCATCCTATTTGGCCCAAGCTATTGAGCGACGAGGAGGATGGATGATACAGATATCGACCGACTACGTGTTCGACGGCACAAACCACCGTCCCTACGTAGAGACTGATCCTGTGTGTCCAAACAGCACATACGGCCGAACCAAGTTAGCTGGCGAGCAAGCCGTTTTGGCAAACTGCGCCAAAAGCATGATTATCCGCACGGCATGGCT
Organism: Prevotella sp. P6B4; assembly: GCF_000619985.1. Lineage (NCBI taxonomy): Bacteria > Pseudomonadati > Bacteroidota > Bacteroidia > Bacteroidales > Prevotellaceae > Prevotella > Prevotella sp. P6B4. Next base: position 9,275 of record NZ_JHVE01000020.1, on the reverse strand, counting down.
CTACTCTACCTTTGGCAACAACTTCGTGAAGACGATGATACGCCTCGGGAACGAGAAGTCAGAACTTGGCGTTATCTTTGACCAAATTGGAACACCTACTTATGCGCGCGATTTGGCAGTAGCCATCTTTGCCGCCATCAATCAGGGCATTGTGCCAGGCGTATATCACTTCAGCAACGAAGGTGTCATCTCTTGGTATGACTTTACCAAAGCCATCCATCGTATCGCCGGTATCAATACCTGCCATGTGCGTCCACTCCATACTTCGGAGTATCCCACGCCTGCTGCACGCCCACACTACTCTGTGCTCGACAAAACAAAGATCAAACAGACCTACAACCTCGACATCCCATATTGGGAGACCTCGCTGGCCGAGTGTATTGAGAATTTAGAAAGAGAAAGATAAGAAGATTATATGAATCAGGAAATAGAAAGAAGACGTACATTTGCCATCATTTCGCACCCAGATGCGGGTAAGACTACGCTAACAGAGAAGTTTCTGCTGTTCGGTGGACAGATACAGGTGGCAGGAGCTGTAAAAAGCAACAAGATTAAGAAAACTGCCACCAGCGACTGGATGGATATCGAGAAGCAGCGTGGTATCTCTGTATCGACCTCTGTGATGGAGTTCGATTACACCCCCGATGGCAAGGATATCGAATACAAGGTGAACATTCTGGACACCCCAGGTCACCAGGACTTTGCCGAGGATACCTTCCGCACACTCACCGCTGTAGATTCTGCGATTATCGTAGTGGATGGTGCCAAAGGTGTTGAGACGCAGACCCGTAAACTGATGACGGTGTGCCGCATGCGCAAAACACCCGTTATCATCTTTATCAATAAGATGGACCGCGAAGGTCGCGATCCGTTCGACTTGCTCGACGAACTGGAGCAGGAACTCGAAATCAAAGTTCGCCCACTGTCTTGGCCTATTAATCAGGGTGCCAAGTTCAAGGGCGTTTACAATATCTACGAACAGAAACTCGACCTGTTTACACCCGACAAGCAGCGCGTGACAGATAAGGTTGAGGTTGACATCGACAGCGAAGAGCTCGACCAGCGTGTAGGCGAGGAGAACGCCGCCAAGCTGCGCGAGGATCTGGAGCTGGTAGACGGTGTTTACCCCGAGTTCGACGTAGAGACATACCGCGAGGCCGAAGTGGCCCCCGTATTCTTCGGATCGGCCCTGAACAACTTTGGTGTGCAGGAGCTGCTTAACTGCTTTGTTGAAATTGCACCATCGCCCAGACCCACCAAGGCCGAGGAGCGCGACGTACAGCCCGAGGAGCAGAAGTTTACAGGCTTTATCTTTAAGATTACTGCTAATATCGACCCCAACCACCGCTCGTGTATCGCATTCTGTAAGGTATGCTCTGGTAAGTTCCAGCGCAACCAGCCTTACCTGCACGTACGCCAAGGTAAAACGATGCGTTTCTCAAGCCCCACACAGTTTATGGCGCAGCGTAAGAGCACCATCGACGAGGCTTGGCCAGGCGATATCGTAGGTCTGCCCGATACAGGCGGCATGTTTAAGATTGGCGACACCCTGACCGAGGGCGAGAAACTGCACTTCCGCGGACTGCCGTCGTTCTCGCCTGAGTTGTTCAAGTATATCGAGAACGACGACCCCATGAAGGCCAAGCAGCTACAAAAGGGTATCGACCAGCTGATGGACGAGGGTGTGGCACAGTTGTTTGTTAACCAGTTTAACAACCGCAAGATTATCGGAACCGTAGGTCAACTGCAGTTCGAGGTTATCCAGTATCGTCTGGAGAACGAGTACAACGCCAAATGCCGCTGGGAGCCCGTACATCTGTATAAGGCCTGCTGGATTGAGAGCGACGATCCACAGGAGCTGGAGAACTTCAAGAAGCGTAAGTACCAGTACATGGCCAAGGACAAGGACGGTCGCGACGTGTTCCTGGCCGATAGCGCCTACGTGCTGAGCATGGCCCAGCAGGACTTCGAAAACATTAAGTTCCACTTTACCAGTGAGTTTTAATTATGAAACAAGAAGACGATATAAGACAGGCCGTTGAAACGATGCGTAAGGGTGGCGTGATACTCTACCCTACCGACACCGTTTGGGGTATTGGTTGCGATGCTACCAACGCCGAGGCCGTGAAGCGTGTTTACGAGATTAAGCAGCGCGAGGATTCGAAAGCACTTATCTGCTTGGTGGATAGTGATGCCCGCATGCAGCGCTACTTCCGCAATGTGCCCGATGTGGCCTGGCAGCTCATCGACAGCTTGAAAGAGGCTACCGATGCCAAGCCTACCACACTGATTCTGGATGGCGCTATCAACCTGGCACCCAATCTGATTGCCGAGGATGGTAGCTTAGGCATCCGTATCACCAATGAGCCTTTCTCAAAGGAACTCTGCTTCCGATTCCAGAAGGCCATTGTATCCACATCGGCCAATATCAGTGGCGAACCTGCCGCACAGAACTACTGCGACATCGACCCACGCATCCTTGAGGCTGTAGATTACGTGTGCTGGAGCCGTCGCCAGGAGCATAAGCCCCACACACCCTCAAGCATCATCAAACTGAAAGAAAACGGCGAAGTAACAGTTATTCGGAAATAAGTGGAAGCAACAGTTATAGATAGAAGACCTGAGTGGCTGAAACGCCTACACGACTGGCGCGTAGAGCACGTAAGCGAGAGGATGTTTATGATTATCCTCGCCCTGCTTGTGGGCTTCTTTGCTGCCGTAGCAGCCTTTGTGCTGCATTGGATTATCAACCAGATAGTGATGCTACTTACCAGCTCGTTCGAACAGAGTCGGGCCAACTGGCTTTATCTGGTCTATCCTGTGGTCGGTATCTATCTCACATCGTTGTTTGTGCGCTACATCGTCAAGGACAATATCTCACACGGAATCACCCGTATCCTCTATGCCATCTCGACCAATAAGTCGCGCCTCAAGTCGCATAACTGCTGGTCGTCTGTGATAGCTTCTGCCATCACCATCGGCTTCGGAGGTTCGGTGGGAGCCGAGGCTCCTATCGTGCTTACAGGTTCAGCCATCGGCTCAAACCTTGGTCAGCTGTTCCATCTGGATCGTAAGATGCTGATGACACTCGTAGGCTGCGGTGCTGCAGGTGCTATTGCAGGTATCTTTAAGGCCCCGATAGCCGGACTGGTGTTTACGCTTGAGGTGCTCATGATTGATATGACCATGTCGGCACTCCTGCCAATTTTGGTATCGTGCGTTACCGCAACTGTATTTACCTATATCTTCAGCGGCGACTCATCGCTCTTCACCTTCCATCTCGACAGCGAATGGAGTGTTGAGCGTATTCCAGCCTGCATAGGTTTGGGTATCGCCTGCGGACTGGTATCACTCTACTTTATCCGCATGATGGGTGTATGCGAAGACGTGTTTTCCAAGTTCAAGGATAAGCCCTACATAAAATTAGCCATCGGCGGCACTACCCTGAGCTTGCTCATCTTCCTTTTCCCCTCCCTGTATGGCGAGGGATATAGCAGCATCAATCTGCTGTTGAACGGGCAGAATCCCGACGACTGGAACAAGATACTGAACAACTCGCTCTTTTCTGGTCAAGGTTCACTTTTGATTGTCTATATCGCCTTGGTACTGTTCACCAAAGTGGTGGCCACATCAGCCACTAACGGTGGTGGCGGTTGCGGTGGTACATTTGCACCCTCACTGTTCATCGGATGCTTTACAGGCTTCCTGTTCTCGCGCCTATGGAATATCAACCAGATAGGCGTATATGTACCTGAAAAGAATTTTGCGTTGCTCGGTATGGCAGGTGTCATGTCGGGAGTCATGCATGCCCCCCTTACCGGTATCTTCCTGATTGCCGAGTTGACAGGCGGCTATTCGATGTTTATGCCACTGATGATTGTAAGCGTGTGTGCCTATATCACCATCAGCATTTTCGAGCCTCACAGCATCTATGGCTCACGTTTGGCTAAACAAGGCAAATTACTTACTCACCACACCGACCACGCCGTACTCACGCTGATGAATCTCGACTCTGTCATTGAGCGCGACTACCTGGGTGTTGAGCCCGATATGGAGCTGAACGAGATTGTACAGAAAATCAGTCGCAGCCACTCTACCGTACTGCCCGTACTTGATGCAGGCGGCAAGTTGTTGGGCGAGATCGACATCATGAAAATAAGAAATGTAGTATTCAGAATAGAACTCTATCATCACTTCAAAGCCTCTCAGCTGATGACCGATCCCAAGGCGCTGCTGACAGATGGCATGCCCATGCGACAAGTGATGCGCACATTCGACCGTACAGGCGCCAACTGGCTGCCCGTACTCGATGCCGGCAACCACCTGAAGGGTTACATCTCGCGCCAGCGTATCTACACCATGTACCGTAAGATGGTGGCCGACATGAGTGAGGACTAATATTAGTTGATAATTGACAATTGATAATTGACAGTTAAGAAGAATGGAGAAGAAGGATTTACGAATTGTATTTATGGGAACACCAGAGTTTGCAGTGGAGACACTGAAAGCACTGGTAGAGAATGATTATAATGTGGTGGCCGTGATTACCCAGCCTGATAAACCCGTAGGTCGCCATCAGACTGAGATGCAGCCATCGGAGGTTAAGAAGTACGCCCTGGAGCATAACCTGCCCGTACTGCAACCCGTCAAGATGAAGGATCCAGAGTTTGTAGAACAGCTGCGCAGCTATCAGGCCAACCTGCAGGTGGTAGTAGCTTTCCGCATGCTGCCCGAGGTGGTATGGGACATGCCCGAATATGGCACCTTCAACGTACACGCCGCCTTGCTGCCACAGTATCGTGGAGCAGCCCCCATCAACTGGGCAGTGATTCACGGAGAGACACAGACAGGCGTCACAACCTTCTTCCTCGACCACGACATCGACACTGGGCGCATCATCATGCAGAAGCCTTTCGACATCCCCGAGACAGCCGATGTGGAATACGTGTACGACGGATTGATGCACCTGGGTGCCGAGATCTGTTTAGAAACCCTCAACCGCATCATCGCTGCCGATGGACATCCTGAAAGCATTCCTCAGGAAGAGATGATTGCCGTAGGTAGCGAATTGCACGCTGCGCCGAAAATCTTCAAGGAGACCTGCGAAATCAACTGGAATCAGCCCGCCAAGAAGGTCTATGACTTTATCCGCGGCCTCAGTCCCTATCCTGGTGCCTGGTGCACTTTGGTATCGCCCGAAGGCAAGGAAACCATTCTGAAAATCTTCAAGACCAGTCGCACAGACAAGACTGCTGGTCAGCCCCGCTCCACCGCAGTGGTCGACCGCAAGCCCTGCATTAAGGCTACCGACGAGTTGCTGATGATTGAGGAACTTCAGTTGGCAGGCAAAAAGCGCATGAGCGGTCGCGATTTCCTGAACGGCATTAAAAATTTCGAAAACTATATAATAAAATAAGGTGTAAATGCGTTACTATAATAGGACTAATAGAAATAATGTATTGCCTATGAAGATTTTTACTCCAGAAGACAACATGTTCAGCGAGAAGACATTCAAGCCACGCAAGCAAACGCTCGACCTCATTCGTCTTGTTGCCTACACCTATCGTAGTAACAGCAACGAAACATCGAATCTGAACTAACAAATTATTATGGCATTAGTATCACCATCCTTACTCGCCGCCGACTTCTTGCATCTCGATCGCGACATCAACATGATTAATCGCAGTGAGGCCGATTGGCTCCACCTCGACGTGATGGACGGCTCTTTCGTCCCCAACATTTCATTCGGCTTCCCCGTACTCGAGGCCGTTGCAAAAGCTTGCACCAAACCCCTCGATGTGCATTATATGATAGAGCACCCCGAGCGTTATATCGCCCAGACAGCCAAGTTGGGTGCTATGATGATGAACGTACACTACGAGGCGTGCCTGCACCTACATCGCACCATTCAGGAGATTCATCAGGCTGGCATGAAAGCCGGTGTAACACTGAACCCCGCCACACCCGTTAGCGTGTTAGAGGATATTATCGGCGATGTGGATATGGTACTGCTGATGAGCGTAAACCCAGGCTTTGGCGGACAGAAGTTCATCGAGAACACCATCGACAAGATGAAGCGTCTGCGCCAGATGATTAACGAGAAAGGATGCCAAACACTGATCGAAGTGGATGGCGGCGTACAGGGCGAAACAGCCCCCCGACTAGTAGCGGCAGGCGTTGATGTGCTGGTAAGCGGCAGTTACGTATTCGGAGCAAAGGATCCTGAAAGCGTTATCCGCGCTCTGAAATCACTCTAAACTCAAATTGATTTCGTGCTCGCGCAATAATTTGCGCATATTCAATAGGGCGTATCTCATGCGTCCTAATGATGTGTTGATGCTTACCTGAGTCTCCTCAGCAATCTCCTTGAACGAGAGATTCTGGAAATAGCGCATATACACGACTTCACGCTGGGCAGCAGGCAGCATGTTCATCAGCGACACGATATCCTTCAGTGTCTGATTATTGGTCAGTTCGTTTTCCCGACTATCCCCCATCAACGAGGCGCTTTTAATCAAGCTCAGGTCGTTATCCTTCGAAGCGTCGACCACCTTATCGTTTTTCTGCGATCGATAGTAGTCAATCACCACATTGTGAGCGATGCGGTTAACCCAACAGATAAACTTGCCACTATCATTGTACTGGCGATTCTGTAATTTGTGGATTACCTTCAGGAAGGTTTCCTGAAACAAGTCGTTGGCCACGTCCTCGTTCTTCACGTTATACATAATGTACGTGAAGATCTTGTCCTGATTACGCGAAAGTAACTCGTCGAATGCTCTGTTATTGCCATCAATGTAAGCAAGTGCCAACTCTTCGTCGGTCATACTTTTGATTGTACTCATTTCTCAAAATTTAAAATTGAGTAGAAGCTGTTTCGATAGGCAATAAAGTTTTAAAATGTTAATAATCTGTGGCAAAAATAGATATTTTTCGCCAAATCACCAAAAAAAATCACCAAAATCTTAACATTCTACGAAAATTTTCCTAATTTTGCAGATATTTATCAGCTAAAAAGGAAGAATATGAAACTATTTGTACCAGGTCGCCTGTGTCTATTTGGCGAACATACCGACTGGGCAGGACACTACCGAACAATGAATGCCGACATCAAGCCCGGCGCAGCCATTGTAACAGGAATCGAACAGGGCATCTATGCCGAAGTTGAAAAATCTAGTACTTTTGAACTCTACAGTTCTGCAGGCGAGATTAAGGATATTTGGCAGGATTTCAGTTGCCGCATGGACGAAATCGAGCTGAAACGCATCGCCAAGAGCGGTTCGTTCTTCTGCTACTGTGCTGGTGTAGCCTCGTACATGCTGGAGTGGTACAAGGTAGGCGGTGTCCGCATCCGCATTACCGACATGACCCTCCCCATGAAGAGCGGTCTGTCGTCGTCAGCCGCCATCTGCGTACTGGTAGCGCGTGCGTTCAATCAGTTGTATAATCTCAACCTCAACACCTTGGGCGAGATGAACATCGCCTATCTGGGCGAGCTCCGTACCAGTAGCCGTTGCGGACGTCTGGACCAAGCATGTGCATTCGGCGTAAAACCCAACCTGATGACCTTTGACGGCGACGAGATCGAAGTACGCTCGCTGAACGTGAAGAAGCCGCTCTATTGGGTGTTTGCCGACCTGTGCGCCGAGAAGAACACCATTAAAATTCTGTCAGACCTGAACAAGGCCTACCCTTTCCCCAACAGCGATGCTGAACGGGCAGAGCACGAGGCACTGGGCGAACAGAATTTAGAGATTGTAGAACGTGCCATCAAATATATGGCCGCTGGCGATGCCGAGAGCTTAGGTAAGCTGATGACCGAGGCCGAGGCGTTGTTCGATGCCAAAGTAACCCCCATGTCGTCAGCCCTTTGGGCGCCTAAACTGCATAGTGTTTTAGAAGACCCCAACATCCAAGCATGGATATGGGGCGGCAAGGGTGTTGGTTCGCATGGCGACGGCTCTGTGCAGTTCCTGGCACGCGATGAGCAGTCACAGCTGGCGCTGACCGACTATCTGAACGCACATGGCATGAAGGCCTACACGCTCACCTTGAAACCCGTCCACACCGTGCGTCGCGCCATTATTCCTGTGGCAGGTTTCGGCACCCGCCTTTATCCGTCAACCCGTGTCATCAAGAAGGATTTCTTCCCTATTCCCTGTCCCGACGGCATGGTACGTCCAGTCATTCTGATACTGCTCGAAGAGCTGGTACAAAGCGGTATCGAGGAGATTTGTCTGGTATTAGGCTCTGAAGAGGAGCGCCAGCAGTATGCCGACTTCTTCGAGCACCCGCTGCCCGATGAGCATCTGCGCAAGCTGAATCCCGAAGCCCAGGAATACGAGAACCACATATTGGATATCGGCAAGAAGCTGCACTATGTCTATCAGCACGAGAAGCGCGGATTCGGCCATGCCGTTTATCAGGCCGCTCAGTTTGCCAGCAACGAGCCCGTCCTGCTGTTGCTGGGCGACACCCTCTATCGCAGCCAATCCAACAAGCCCTGTGCCCTGCAGATGATTGAGGATTACGAGCACTACAACCGCCTGATGGTCAGTATTCACCCGATACCATTGGCCGAGGTGAGCCGCTATGGCATCCTGCATGGTGTATGGGAGGATAAGGACCAGACCGTGCTGAACGTGTCCGACATGCAGGAAAAGCCCAAGGCCAGCTATGCCGAGGAGTACCTTGCCGTACGTAATAAGAAAGGTGTAAAGGAATACTACAGTGTATTCGGCCAATATATTCTCACGCCCGAGGTCTTCTCACAGCTGCACGAGGACATCATGCAGAAGGAGATTGAAGGCGACCACCAGACCGAGATTGAGCTTACCTCAGCACTCGAGGCTGTTCGCAAGCGTAGCGGCATGGTAGGTGTAAGATTGCGTGGTAACATGTTCGACATGGGCAATCCCGCCGCCTTCACAAAGGCTATCACCGAGTTTGCTGCACCGTAATAAGAAATCCCGCAATTACTTGGAGGGCACTGAAAAAGTCCTATTAGGCACTTTTTAACAATTACAGTCTGCACATAGTCAGTAAAACATTTGGCTATGTGCAGATTTTTTTGTACCTTTACAGCATAAAAGAGAGTGCTTATGCTGTCGCAACAACAAGAGTTAGTATTGAGTGAGTATAGTGCCTTGTACGACATAGTTGTCCCACAAGACAATCTTCTGAGACGTATCAACGGGCTCGTTGATTTTTCTTTTGTCTATCAAGAGTTGTTAGACAAATACTGTCCAGACAATGGTCGTATGGCAGAGTCTCCT
>NZ_JHVE01000019.1:0-70592 GCF_000619985.1 Prevotella sp. P6B4 | reverse complement strand
GCAGGTAAGAGCGACTTGGTATATAATGGTGCTGCTCAGGATCTGATAACTGCTGGTAGTACGACAACGGGAACAATGCAGTACTCGCTTGATGGTACCAATTATAGTACGCAGATTCCGCAGGGAACCAATGCTGGTAGTTACACTGTTTACTACAAGGTAAAGGGGGATGCCAATCACAATGACATTGCAGCCCAGAACTTCCGAGTAACGATAGCTAAAGCCTCGCTGTCTGTTTCGGTAGGTGATTACGAAATGACTGAAGGCGAAAGTGTTCCTCGCTTTACTATCAGATATGATGGTTTTGTGAATAATGAGACTGTAGCTGTATTAACTACAGTTCCTACTGCAAGTTGTGAGGCAACCTCAGAAAGCAAACCTGGTACTTACGCTATCACCATCAGTGGCGGTGCGGCAAAGAACTATTCATTCAGTTATTCTGCTGGCACGTTGACTATCAAGACAAAGAAAACCTTTGTGGATGATAATAGTGGCAGCGGTGAGGGCGAGGATGATAATTCTGCCGAATATACCATCAACGAGTCATCAGGCGGCGAAGGCGAAGAGAACACTGTGGCCATCACAAGTGATGAGGGCGTAAAGGGAGCTTTCTCAATCCCAGAAACCGTTGAGCATAATGGAACGTCATACAAGGTAACAGAGATTGGTGAGAGTGCCTTCGAGAACAACAAGGATCTTACGGATGTTACTATCCCAAGTTCCATCACAACCATTGGCGACAAATCCTTTAAGGGGTGCAGTAATCTAAAATCGATAACCGTTTATATAACGACACCTATCAGCTTGTCTGGTGCTGCTGCTCGTGGTATGATGACAAGGGCTGGAGATAGTTCGATATTTGATGGTGTGGATAAAGCTACATGTATACTCTATGTGCCAGAGGGCAGCGTGGAACTCTACAAAGCAGCGCCTGTTTGGTGTGAGTTCCAGAACATCCTTGCAATTGGCTCTACTGGCATTAAGAATATACTAATGACTGATGGCGAGGCGCATGACATCTACGACCTGCAAGGTCGCAAAGTCAAAGTGAAAGCTACTTCGTTTGAAGGTCTGCCACGAGGCGTATACATCGTGAATGGTAAGAAGATCGTTCTTAAATAAAAGCAAAAGGGGGCGAATTCGCCCCCTTTTGCATCTCGTTTCTATTATTTCATATACTCTCGCTTAAACCACATCTTGAAAACAGGGTCTTCGAGATATACACCATCTGCATCTGTTTCTATAAGCTCTTTATCGAGTAATGACTCTTTAATGCGTGAGATATTAGACTTGCTGCCCAAATTGTACTCCTCGAGTACTGCCTTACTACCAAAATCAGAATGTACTCCATTACAGATGGCACGTATAAAATTAATCTGATATGATGTCAGGCCTTGCAACTGCTCCAGAAACAACCCTGAACATTGGGTCATTAATGCTTCTACGCCAGTATTGAATTCCTGTTCTGTTGTTTCTTGATCAGTTTCTGCTAATATGTTCCAGGCTAATTGCTGAACGTAAGACGAGAGATTTTCTACCGTTTCGCAGATTCTTCTTGCCAATTCTTCAGAGATTTTTTTGCCTTGATATTCGAATCGAGACTGAATAAAAGGAACCCAGTCTTCGGTAGAAATCTTATCAAGGTACATCATTTCGCCAAATTGATAGAAAGGCATCTTGCGGTTTTGAAATAGTTTGGTCATCAGATGCTTTTTACTGCCAAACAGACAATATGATACGTTTTGCTGATGTTGCCAAACGCCTCGTATTCGTTTCTGAATTGTTAGCGAATCTGTGAATTCTCCTATTTGCTGAAACTCATCAATACACACTACTATATGTTTGCCCTGCTCTTTTGCTATCAACTCTGGCAGTTGTAGTATTTCTTCTGGTTGGTAATTCTGAGGAGTTATACCAAGCGAAAGCGAGATGTCGGACATAGGTTCTGGCGAAAATGAAATCTTAGGAGTAAGACGTACAAGGAATCGCTTGATATTCTCGATAATATGCTCTGATTTAGTAGCTGTTTCCTTCATTAGCACTGTGGCAAAGCGGTTATAGAAATCATACTCGCTTCGACAATCATAAATGTCCATGTAGACCACCTTGATCTCTGGATTAGTAATCTCCGACTTCACCTTTTTGACAATTGAACTCTTGCCCATTCTACGAGGAGAAATCAGAATTACATTAATACCATTCTCGAAGTTTAACTTCAAGCGCTTAGTTTCCTTTACTCTATCTGTAAAATTCTCGCCTTCAACCGAAATGCCATATACAAATGCTCTCTTCATAAGCCATTATCTTAAGTATTTGGGTGCAAATATAAACAAAAAAACAATGGTACACAAGTATGTGGACCACAAAGTTGTGTACCGTTATGTTTTTTTAGCTTTTACGTGCTATTTTGTGGTGACGCAGCGGAGGTTCTTTCCATCGGCGTCTCTGGGTCGAAACGATGGCTGTAGAACAGGTCGACATAGTCAAGATGCATGCGCTTGAGACTCTGGTCGAGCGATGCCATCCTTCCAAATAATTACAGCAAAAATGGTTCAGAAGTTTAGATGTTTAGATTTTTTGCTAAAAAGTTCGTTTATTTGCAGAATTGTTGTATCTTTGCAGGCAGTAATCGGTTCTCCGTTGAGGAGATTAATAGGGAATCGGGTGAGAATCCTGAACAGTCCCGCTGCTGTAAGTCGTCCTTTATGAGGCGCAAACATATATGTCACTGAGATTTTTGGGAAGACGTTTGTTGTCAGACGATAAGTCAGAATACCTGCCGATGAAGACTATAGCCGCATGCTGTACTCTGGGGATAGGCGGTGGTGGCGCAGATAAATGATGGGAAAGCGAAAGCTTACATTGGCAATGGCTTGCGTGTTGACGATGACAACGGCAGCACAAAGCAAGTTGGACTCCGTACAGCATGTACGGGAGATTATTGTTGTGTCGAAACCTGCCATGCGTGAGGTGGTGCCCAGTCAGAAGCTGAAAGGTGAACTGCTGGAGCAGCTGAACACGCACTCGGTGGCTGATGCGCTGCGCTATTTCTCTGGTATCCAACTGAAGGATTATGGTGGCGTGGGCGGCATCAAGACGGTAAACATCCGCTCGATGGGAACGCACCACTTAGGCATTAGCTACGATGGCGTGCAATTGGGAAATGCGCAGAACGGACAGATAGACCTGGGCCAGTTCTCATTAGACAATGTGGAGGATATCACGCTATACAACGGACAGAAGAGTGCTATCTTCCAGCCTGCCAGCGATTTTGGTAACGCTGGTGCCATCTATATCCGCACCAAGGCGCCTGATTTCACGAAAGGAGAAAAGACTCACCTGCGATTCAAGACCCAGTATGGTTCGAGCGATATGCTTAGACTGACTGGTCTGTGGGAGCAGCAGTTGTCGCAGACGGTCAGCTCGTCAGTAAGTGCTGGTTTCCTGACGGCGAGCGGAAAGTATAAGTTCCACTATGAGCGCAAGTATCCCAACGGACAGACAGCTTGGGACACCACGGCTGTGCGACAGAATGGCGATATACACGCTGAGCGTATCGAAGCAAACCTGTTTGGAAAACTGGAGCAGGGCAGTTGGCAGCTGAAGGGGTATCTGTATAACTCAGCCCGCGGTATTCCTGGTGCCATTGTGAACAATGTGTGGCGACGTGGTGAGCGCCAGCAGGACCTGAACACCTTCCTGCAGGCTGATTATAATAAGAATATAGGCGATGGATTCAGTACCCGTTGGCTGGCTAAGTATGCCTATTACAACACTCACTACGTGAATAACGACAAAACCCAGTTGCCTGTTGACAATCGCTACAAGCAGCAGGAGCTTTATCTTTCAACAGCCAATGTGCTGGAACTATTGCCCAACTGGAGTGCATCGCTGGCCTACGACTTCAAATGGAACAAGCTGAATGCCGATATCTATAACTTTGCTTTCCCCACGCGACTCTCCAATCTGGTGAGTTTAGCTACAGCCGTCGACTACAAGCACCTGAAGGCGCAGGGCTCTATCCTGGCCACTTTTATCCACGACAAGACCCATCGCAGGGGCGACTTTGTGGCGATGAATAGCAGTCGTTCGCTCTCGAAACTCACGCCAGCGCTGTTTGTGAATGTGTATCCATTCCGCGGCACCTTCTTCTCTATGCGAGCCTACGTGAAGAAGAGCTTCCGCATGCCTACCTTCAATGACCTGTACTATACCGATATGGGTAATGCCAACCTGGTGCCTGAGAGTGCCCTGCAGTATGATGCCGGTTTTGCCCTTAACAAGCACTTTGAGCACGGTATTGTTCGCCATGCAGAGATGCATTTCGATGCCTATTATAATACGATTCGTGATAAGATTGTGGCTTACCCCAAGGGGCAGCAGTTCCGTTGGACAATGCTGAACTTGGGCAAGGTGCATATCAAGGGCATCGACGTTGAGGCTGAGGCTGATTTCAAGATCGGCAAGGATCTGATAGCTACCACTCGCGCCCAGTACACCTATCAGGATGCGCGCGATGTAACTGATCCCGAAACCTCGTATTACAAGCATCAGATACCCTATATCCCCTGGCACTCGGGTTCGGCTATCGTGGGACTTACCTACAAGAACTGGAACGTGAACTACTCGTTTATCTATGCTGGTGAACGCTACGACGAGCAGGAGAACATACTCTATAACCACATGGAGCCCTGGTACACCAGCGACCTGAGTATCATCTACCGTTTCAACTATCAGAAAGCGCGTTGCAAGGCGCAGTTGGATGTGAATAACGTGCTGGGACAGGACTACGAGGTTATCGTAAACTACCCCATGCCTGGTCGTAACTATGCATTAACCCTTAGCGTTGAGATATAATAAAGGTAAAAAAGTAAAAAGGTAAAAAAGTAAAAAGGTAAAAAAGTAAAAAGGTAAGAAAGTAAATATGGCACAAGAAAGAATACATAGCTATACAATGAAGGTAAAAAGGCTTTTACCTTTATACCTTTTTACCTTTTTACTTTTAACGGCCTGTCGTCAGGACGTGATGATTGTGCCGATAGAGAAGACCGATACGGGTGGTAAGGCGCAGAAAGGCGATATAGTGGGCATGTATCTGCTCAACGAGGGTAATATGGGCATGAACAAGTCGACCCTCGACTATCTCGACCTGTCGGGCAGGGAACCAACGGTGAGCTATTACCGTAACATCTATTCTGAGCGTAACCCCAGTAGCGTACTGTCGCTGGGCGATGTGGGCAACGATTGTAAGATATACGGTTCGCGCCTTTGGCTCGTCATCAACTGTTCTCATAAGGTAGAGGTGGCTCGTGCCGATTCTGCCTTTAAAATCGGAAAGGTTGATATCCCTAACTGCCGCTATGTAACCTTCAAGGATCAGTATGCCTACGTATCATCGTATGTGGGTTCTGTGTATAGTGGTAGCAGCAGTCCGTTGGGTAGCGTGTATAAGGTAGATACGCTCACGTTGCAGAAGGTTGACTCCTGTACGGTTGGCTATCAGCCCGAGGAGATGGCGATTGTTGGCAATCTTCTCTATGTGGCCAATAGTGGTGGCTATCAGGGTATGACAGGCCAAGGCTATGAGAGTACGGTGAGCGTGATAGACCTGAAGACGATGAAGGAGACAGAAAAGATTGTGGTGGCTCCCAATCTGCATCACCTGAAAGCTGATAAATACAACCAGCTGTGGGTTACGGCTCGTGGCAACTATATGGATGAGGAATCGACTATCTGGTGGTTGGTACCCGACAGCGATGGAAGGATGACGGTAGGCGGGCATATTGACCAGCCTGTCAGCGACCTCTGTATCGTAGGCGATTCGCTCTATTTCTATGGCAGTCAGTGGAGTGAGGTGTCGATGAGCAATACCATTACTTATGGAATCATCGATGTGAGAAAGCATCAGATAGTGAGCACGAGCCTTTCGGCTGCGCCTGAAATCAGTAAGATCCGTATGCCGTATGGCATCATCGTCAACCCCATCCATCGCGATTTCTATCTGATGGATGCCAAGAACTATGTATCGAGTGGCGAACTGCTGCACTTCCTGCCCGATGGCACCTTCGACTGGAAAGTGAAGACTGGCGATATACCAGCCCACGCAGCATTTGTATTTAATAGTAAAAAGGTAAAAAAGTAAAAAATGGCAAGAATATTGAAACATATAATAAACAGCATAATGGATAAAGGGTGGTTAAAGGTTTTACCTTTTTACCTTTTTACCCTTTTACCCTTGCACGCCCAGCGCATGGACGACGTGGCTGTACACTCCAAATATATCAAGGCTGTAGATGAATATCGTCCAGCCCCAGGACAGTATGTGAACGATGTGCCAGAATACGAGGAGGGCGATACTGAGGCAGAAATGATTCTCAAGTGTAATGAAAACCTGGCAGGTCTTGGGCCCGTAGATTCTCATCTGGTGGCACTTGGTGGCTGGGGTGGTTATATCACCTTCCATTTCGACCACTCTATTGCCAATATCCCAGGCGAGCGCGACTTTGCCGTTTGGGGTAATGCCTATCAGGAAATGCAGAATCTGGTGTTTGGCGGTATGAACGAGGCTGGTGTCGTGATGGTATCGAAGGATGTGAATGGCAACGGCCTGCCTGATGACCCCTGGTATGAAATCAGTGGCAGTTGCGATGTGGATAGCGTGGGCAAGGTGATTTATGACTACGAGGTGACCTATCACCAGAACCCTATGGGCGATATCCCCTGGGATGACAATCAAGGCCACAGCGGCACCATCGATCGCAATCACTACCATACTCAAGAGTATTATCCCCAGTGGTTGCCTGATAACCTTACCTTTAAGGGGACCCGACTGCCTGATAATATGCTGAACCTGTCGGATCAGGTTGATAAAGGCTGGAGTCCATATTATTATGTACTGATAGGCTTCCGCTATGGCTATGCCGACAATCTGCCCAACTTTTCTGATAAAGCTGATGCCACCTCTTACAATTACGAGGGGTGCGGCATCGATATCTCGTGGGCTGTAGATGAGAACCGCCAGCCTGTGAATCTGGATTTCGTCGACTTTGTGCGTGTATATACAGGACTCAATCAGAAGTGTCCCCAGCCAGAATGGTGGGGCGAGACATCCACAGAGTTTGCTGGTGCAGAGGATATTCATCTCGATGCCTCGCTCGAGGCTATTAGAAATGCCCAGACGGGAATCCATGCCGTGGGTCAGGATGATTCGTCGAAGCTGTTCTACGACCTTCAGGGACGGAAAGTGACTCCTACGAAGAAAGGGGTGTATATTCAGAACAAGAAAAAGATAGTAATCAAATAACTTTTATTTTTTACTTAAAACAAAACAGTTATGAAAACAAACAAATTCTTTGGACTCGCAGTCCTCGTGTGCGGTTTCGCCTTGTCGTTCACTTCTTGTGATAACGAAGACAACCCCGTTAACAGTTTCAAGACTTATACGATCTCGTTCGAGAATCAGGCCTTGAATAATGATGGCTATTGGTGTGGTGACGAGAGTGGTGTTAAGTTCAGTAATTGGGGCGCTGATGCTTATGCATGTAATTACGTTGAGAGTGGCGTATCTTTCCCTGCTAATTATACTCCAGCATATCTCAGTTGGACAGGTTATGCTATCTCAAATCGTACTGCAACTACTTATGCGAATATGATTCCTGACCAGTTCAATAATACCACTGGTACTGCTCATTCTGGTAATAAATACTGTGTGGTTTATATCTTTGGTGAGACTATCGACCTGAACGGTGGAGAGCCTGTATGGGTAAATGGTTTCTGGTACACAAACGATGCTTGGACAGTTGATGCCATCCTGAATGGTGATGGTATGACTCCTGGTGCTTTCGATGCTACCGACTGGCTGAAGTGCACTGTTACTGGTACAAAAGCTGATGGTACGACAGCATCTGTTGACATCGATCTGGCTAAAGATGGTGAATATGTTAGTGAGTGGAAGTACTGCGACCTCAGTAGCCTGGGTAAGGTTAAAGACCTGAGCTTCACATTTGATGGCAGCAAAAAGAACAGCTATGGTCTGACCACTCCTTCATACATGTGTATCGATGACCTTCAGATTGTGAAGTAATCATGCTGATTAAGAATAAATGAAATACATCAAACTATTATTCCTGGCAGTATTGTTCTCTGCCTGCAAAGGTGTTCAGAAGACCGCTTCGATGCAGACAGAGGGCGATACTGTCGCTTTTAAGTATGCCACACAGATCAGCGTCGTCAAGTATGACGGCTATACGGTGGCTACGTTAAAGAATCCTTGGAAGGAAGGTATGACGTTGCATCGCTATGTGCTGATACCTGCTGATCAGGCGATTCCCAACCATATCCCTAATGGAACCATTATCCGAACACCATTGAAGCAAGCGGTGATGTTTACTACCGTTCATTGCGCCATGCTGATGGAGTTTGGTAAGCAGGATTGTATCTCGGGCGTTGCCGATCTGAAGTATATCAAGATACCTTGGATTCAGGAACAGGTGGCCAAAGGTCGCATTACCGATGTGGGCGATGGTATGAGTCCTGTGATAGAGAAGATTATTGATGAACGTCCTGATGCGCTCTTTCTGTCGCCTTTCGAGAATAGTGGTGGCTATGGTAAGCTTGAGGATATCAATATTCCTATTGTAGAATGTGCCGACTATATGGAGTCGTCGCCGTTGGCACGGGCTGAATGGCTGCGATTCTATGGTATGCTGTTTGGTTGCGAGCAGCAGGCAGATAGTTTGTTCCAAGCGGTCGATAAGCATTATCATCAACTGAAGCAGTTGGCTTCAAAGGCCAAAACCCAACCATCAGTGTTGATGGACAAGGTGACAGGTAGCGTTTGGTATGTACCAGGTGGCAAGAGTACGATAGGGCAGATGATTAAGGATGCCAATGGCCGTTATCCCTGGGCTGATGATGAGCATAGCGGTTCTATCTCATTACCTTTCGAAACAGTCTTGGAGCGTGCTGGTGAAACTGACGTGTGGCTTTTCAGATACAGTAGTGATCATGATATCACCTACGATGAACTACTTGGCGAACATCATGGCTACAATCAGTTCAGTGCGTTCAAACATCAAACGGCTTATGGGTGCGATGTGGAGCGTTCGCCTTTCTACGAAGAATCGCCCTTCCATCCAGAAAGACTGCTGAACGACTTTATAAGGATTTTCCATCCGGAAATCGAGGGACTTGCACCTTTGCGTTATTATGTAAAGGTTAGTCGCTGACCTCAGTCAGATGATCAAGATACGCTGTGATAGCCTCGACCAATAGGTCGTTCTCCTCAGGTGTCTGGGCTGTTACGCGGAAGTAGCTGTCGTCGAGTCCGCGGATATTCGACGCATCACGAATCAAGATGCCATGATTGTCGAGAAGCCATCGTTTCAGTT
The DNA here is from genome assembly GCF_000619985.1 of Prevotella sp. P6B4. NCBI lineage: Bacteria > Pseudomonadati > Bacteroidota > Bacteroidia > Bacteroidales > Prevotellaceae > Prevotella > Prevotella sp. P6B4. The sequence goes on along the minus strand of NZ_JHVE01000019.1, from coordinate 61,203 downwards.
CCTGAGCTGTTCCTCTGGCGATACTCACTAACATAAAGTTGGTGTCGCTTTTCATGACCTTCAGATCGTCGAGGGCTTCCAGGTTCTGGTGCAGTCTGGCTGCCTCTCGCAAGTAGCCTTTCAGGTCGGGAATCATGTTAGTATCGTGTTGTATCAGATATTTGCCTGCCTCTATGGCCAGTGCATTGATAGCCCAAGGCTGACGAATCTGTTTCAGTCTGCCAATGATAATCGGTGACGCAACGATATAGCCTAATCTAAGGCCTGGTATGCAGTACTTCTTTGAGAGCGAATGGATCAGCATCAGGTTGAACACATCTGTCATCTCCTTAGGATCCAGTGTGTTAGCCAAGGTGTAGTCGGCATACGACTGATCAATCACATACAGATAGCGTGGATGCTTCCTGACAATATGATTGAGCATGCCCTTTACCAGCACATTGCCTGTAGGATTGTTAGGATTACATATCCAATAGATACGGTCCTTAGGCAATACGTCCATCTCATCTTTCACATCGTATGAGATGATATGGTTGAACATGCGGCAGGCATCCTCGTACTCACTAAAGGTGGGATGGGGGATGATGGATGCCCAACCTCGATAAAGCTGTGCTATCAGATAGACTGCCTCGTTGGCGCCACTTGTCACCATGACGGTATTCTCTTTTACGCCCAGCTTCTCGGCAATCATGTGTTCTAACGTATGAGCATCAGGCTCTGGATAATGGGCCACCACATCGAAATGCTGCATCAGGTGCTCTTTCAGCTCTGTGTAGTCAGCCTGACTGTACACATTCGAACTGAAGTTAATCTTCACCTTATCACCATAGCGGTATATGTCATCACCGTGCCCGTATATCATAAACTTAATAGATTAAATCATTTTTGTTACTTTGATTGCCATTGTTTCAGGTTCGAAAACTATGCCGTCTCGTTCTATAAACCTACTCAGTGCGCCTTGTTCTGCCAGCATCTGAGGTGCCCCGATGGCCATTTCCTCGTTGCTGGTCATCAGCCAGATGGTATCAGCCATTTGTAGGGCCAGCTCCACATCGTGGGTTGAAAGGAAGATGACCTTCCCAGCCTCTCTGCTGATGCGGCTTAGCAGTTGCAGAACCTCTACTTTACTGGGATAGTCGAGAAAGGCTGTTGGTTCATCCAAATAGATGACTGGCGTTTGTTGTGCCAGTGCTTTGGCTATCATGGCTTTTTGTCGTTCGCCGTCGCTCAGCGTGTGAACCTTACGTTTACTAAGTGTCTCAATGCCCACCATCGCAATGGCTTCGTCAACCACCTGTAGGTCGTCTTTCGAATAGGTGCCCCAGAATCCGGTATAGGGCGATCGGCCTAAGCTGACCAGCTCGCGAACGGTCATGTTCCTCACGTCTGGTTTCTCTGTCAGCACCACACCTATCAGCCGGCTCAATTCCTTATCGCTGTAGCTCGATAGTTCGCGCCCTTCCAGCAGAATCTCGCCATCTGTCTGTGGCTGAAACGAAGAGAGGGTTCGTAAAAGTGTCGATTTTCCTACACCATTGGCGCCCAGCAGACAGGTCAATTCACCACTTTTGATGGTGCCATTGATGTTTGTAGCCACCGTTTTGATTCCGTGTTTCGTCTGGTAGCCAATGCTTAGATTGTGTAGTTGTATCGTTTCGCCCTTTATCTTCACGCTGCAAAGGTAATAAAAAGTTTGAAATGTTGAATAAAAAACGCAAACTTTTTTCTGTTATTGAGTTTTTCTTATGACAAAAGGTGTGTGATCAGTATTTTTATACCAATTCCAATGAGTATGCTACCGCCTAATAACTCTGGCTTCAGCTTTCGGGCTATCGATTTGCCGAACTTTACACCAAGCTGATAGCCGAATAGGCTGAACAAGAATGACACAAGACCGATAACGTATAAAGGACTGATAATCTGGGTAACGGCATTATAGCCTGTGCAAGCAAAGGAAATGCCGATGGCAAGTGCATCAATGCTTGTGGCTACGGCTAACAGCAGTTGGGTTTTCAGGTTCTGGGGGTTAAACTGCTTTTCTTCTTCATGGCCAAACGACTCACGAATCATTTTTCCGCCGATAAAGGCCAGTAAGCCAAAAGCTATCCAGTGGTCTATTGCCTCCAGTTGCTCGCTGAAGTGATTAGTGCCTAACCAGCCAATTAAGGGCATCATGGCCTGGAATAATCCAAAAAGGAAAGCCATGCGGAGAATCATTGCCCATAGCCAGCGGCGCACAATCACCCCGCTTACGATAGAAACCGTAAAGCAGTCCATAGCCAGTGCAACGGCTAACAACCAGATATCAAACGAGTTCATGATGTACTTATTTTGCTCTTTCTTACACTTTGGGCTGCAAAATAACAACTTTTTTTTGAGATAACCAAATTTTTTCTTACCTTTGCGCTCTGATAATCTCTAACAACTAAATTCGTAATCCTAACAATGAAAAAGATTCTTTTCTTAGGTTTTCTTTTGGTCACAGCCTTTTCTGCAAGGGCTGAACAGGTAGTTATCCAGACCAAAAACACCACGATGGTGCTGAACGTTGAGGGCGATAAGCAACCTCAGTATGTGTATTATGGTCATAAACTGAGCACCTTTGATCTGCAGAACCTGCAGATGCCTCGCAATGGTCGTATGGATGCTTATCCGGCTTATGGCATGAACTGTCCAGCTGAGGCTGCTATCGCCATGACGCACAGCGATGGCAATCTGTCGACAGAGCTCTTTGTCGACCATCTTGACAAGATTGAGGCTGATGCTCAGGGCAATCAGGAGTTCCGTATTCATCTGGTAGACCATGTGTATCCCGTTTCTGTCGACCTTTGTTTCAAGTCCTATTTTAACGAGGATATCATTGAGACCTGGTCTGAGATCAGGAACAACGAGAAGAAACCAGTTACGCTGACCCAGTTTGCCTCATGCGCTCTGCCCATTCGTCGTGGCAATGTATGGCTCTCGCACTTCTATGGTTCATGGGCCAACGAGGCTCGATTGGTGGAAGAGCCAATCCTGCCAGGTGAGAAGGTTATCAAGAATAAGGATGGTTCGCGCAACTCGCATACAGACCATGCCGAGGTGATGTTCTCGCTCGACGGTAAGGCTCAGGAGAATCGTGGCGACGTGATTGGCGCAGCACTCTGTTACTCTGGTAATTATCAATTGAAGGTAGAGACTGATGATACAGAATACCACTATTTCTTTGCAGGTATCAATCCTGATAACTCGGCATATCATCTTAAGAAAGGTGAGCTCTTCACTACGCCTAAGGTAGCGTTCAGCTTCTCTAAATGCGGTTTGTCAGGCGTATCGCGTAACTTCCACAAGTGGGGACGCAAGTATATGCTGGCTCATGGCGACAAGGAGCGTAAGATATTGCTCAACTCCTGGGAGGGTGTATATTTCGACATCAATCAGCAGGGTATGGACCAGATGATGGGCGACATTGCCTCGATGGGTGGCGAACTCTTTGTGATGGATGATGGATGGTTTGGCGATAAGTACCCACGTAAGACTGATAACTGTGCGCTTGGCGACTGGGTGGTAGATAAGAACAAATTGCCAGAGGGTATCGAGGGATTGCTTCGCGATGCCAGGAAGCACGGCATTAAGTTCGGTATCTGGATTGAGCCAGAGATGACCAATTCTGTATCAGAACTGTACGACGCGCATCCGGATTGGATTATCAAGGCCCCCAAGCGAGCTCCTGTTCAGGGACGTGGCGGTACTCAGCTGATACTGGATATGGGCAATCCTAAAGTGCAGGACTTTGTGTTCTCGATTGTCGACAATCTGATGACCAAGTATCCAGAGATAGATTATATCAAGTGGGATGCCAATATGCCGATTCTGAATCATGGCTCACAGTATCTGACGATGAACGATCAGAGTCATCTCTATATAGAGTATCACCGTGGTTTTGAGAAGGTTTGCCAGCGTGTACGTGCCAAGTATCCTGACCTGACTATCCAGGCTTGTGCTTCTGGTGGTGGACGTGCCAACTGGGGTGTGCTGCCTTACTTCGATGAGTTCTGGGTGAGCGATAATACCGATGCCCTGCAGCGTATCTATATGCAGTGGGGAACCAGCTATTTCTTCCCTGCTATCGCGATGGCTTCGCACATCTCGGCTACACCTAACCATACTGTATTCCGTACCACAGCCATGAAGTATCGTATCGATGTGGCTATGAGTGGGCGCTTAGGAATGGAAATCCAGCCAAAGAACATGACTGATGATGAGAAGGAACTCTGTCGGAAGGCTATTGCTGAATATAAGCAGATACGCCCAATCGTACAGTTTGGCGATATCTATCGTCTGGTTTCGCCTTATGATAAGGTGGGACTTGCTTCGTTAATGTACGTCAACGAGCAAAAGTCGAAGAGTGTGTTCTTCTGGTGGAAGACAGAGTCGTTCCAGAACGAGCATCTGCCTCGTGTAAAAATGGCTGGTCTCGATGCATCGAAGAACTATAAGATTCACGAGTTGAACCGTATCGACTTGAAGCCTCTTGATGTAGAGGGTAAAGTGTTCAGCGGTGCCTACTTGATGAATCACGGACTTGAGATGCCTTATCGCAACGAGCCCGAGTGGTCGAAGAAAAACGATTGGAGCAGTCGCGTATTACTGCTCGAAGCACAATAACGGATTGTTTACAAACTTAGAACAAAGGTGACATGGCAGCCTGGTAGATTCTTTTCTGCAAGGTCGAGCATGCCACCTTGTTTTATCATGATGCGGCGGCTCAATGATAGGCCTATACCGCTGCCAGTGCGCTTGGTAGTAAAGAATGGTACGAACAACGACTGACGATTCTCGGCAGGAATGGGTAGTCCGTCGTTGCCGATGAAAAGGGTGCTGGCTGATGGTTCTTGCTCTACAATCATTTTTGTAGCTTCGGCCTCGATGGCGTTTTTCGCAAGATTCATCAGTACTTGGCGCAACATTCCCTTGTCGGCAGTAACGGTGGTGTCTGCAGGCACGTCGATGGTCCAGTCCAATTGCTGGTAGGTCTTGCTCAGGTCGTCAATCATCGAGCGGAGATTGAAAGCAGCTAATACTGGTTTCTCGAGTTCCGACATCTTGCGATAGTTCACCACGAAATCGCTGAGATGGCGCGAGGTGTCATGGATGGCCTTGATACCATCCTCTAATGGCGTGTTCTTAACATCGGGACGACTTAGTAACGACTGGCTGATGCTGGTGATGGGCGCAGTAGCGTTCATCATCTCGTGGGTCAGCACACGAGTGAGTCGCTCCCACGATTCTACCTCATTCTTGTTGATCTGTTGGCGGATGTTCTCGCCCAACTGGTTGAGTGCTTCCTGCATGGCACGTTCGCCAGGCAGCAGATTGTTGGTGGGCAGACGGAACGAGAAGTCTTGATTGCGAATGGCTTCCTGCATCAGGTGGGCACGCAAACGGAGTCTGTGCTGATGGTGAACGATACCACTTACCAGCACTACCAATACGATGCAGAATATGATGAGAAGCCACGTCATAGGCGTTTCATCTTGTTGTAGAGTGTCTGACGAGTGATGCCAAGCAGTTGGGCTGCTTGGGTGAGATTACCGTGACAGTGGTCGATAGTGCGGCGGATATGCTCCTGTTCCACTTCGTCGAGACTGACGATTTCGTTCTGCATATCCAGCACATCCTTCAGTTTGCGCAGTAGCTCGTCGTTATCCCAGGGCTTGGTGATAAAGTCGGCAGCGCCATTCTTCAGTCCCTTCACGGCCAGATTGATATCTGCATAGGCAGTGAGCAGAATGACAGGTGTCTGCGGATGCTGCTTGCGAACAGCACGCAGCCAGAACAGTCCCTCATTACCATTGTTTACGCCAAGGGTATAGTTCATGTCGAGCACTACGATGTCGATGGTCTGTTGGGCCATCGTTTTCAGGATGTCATCTGGGTTTGTTAAGGTCAGCACTTGTTCAAAGGTGCTGTCAAGCAGATAACGCATAGCGGTAAGGATGGCCGCGTTATCATCAACGATTAATATAGTTCCGTATTTATTCATAATGATGATTTTTGTGTGCAAAGATACGAATAAGTGAGCAAAAAGCCAAATTTTATTTGAGCTTTTTCGGACGAAAGTATCTTCGGCGAAGCCAAAGTAATACTTTCTGTCTAAAAGTCATACAAATGGGTGTATAAATTTTAGACAATCAGCCTTTGGAGCCCTATTTTTGCTTGGCTCGTAATATTTATTACCCTATCTTTGCACCAGAAAAATTTAATGATAACGCTATATGAAAAGGTTTTTATTATTCTGTACCTCAGCATCTCTGTGTTTCAGCACCAGTCTGGCGCAGAGCTTCAACATGCAGCAATGCATGCAGTATGCGGTGCAGCATAACCACGAGGTGAAGCAGGCCGAGCTGGAACTCGACAACTATAAGGCATCGAAGACGGGTGCTATCGGTAAATTCCTGCCTTCTGTGGATGCTGGCATCGGTGCCCAGTATAACTTTGGTCGTGCCATCGATCCTGAGACCAACGGCTATACCGATGTGAGTACCTTTTATAATGGCTATCAGCTCTCGGCATCGTTGCCAGTATTCGACGGATTCAGTCGTCTGCATGCTCTCAAGGCCGCCAAAGCCAGCGAGCTGATGGGACGCGCCAGTCTGCGCCAGCGTCAGGATCAGACTGCCCTTGACGTACTGCAGGCCTATACCAGCGTGGCTTATTACGATGGATTAGTAAAAATGGCCGCGGAGAAAGTTGAAGAGACGTTGTTGTTGCTCAAGCAGGTAAAAGTGCTTGAAGAGGTGGGGCGAAAGAGTGCTGCTGATGTGGCTCAGGTGGAATCGCAACAGGCTGAGGCCGATTACGAACTGACACGCCAGCAGAACCTTTATGCCTCGGCTATATTGGAACTGAAAAAGGCCATGAACTATCCTTTGAGCGATAGTCTGAGCCTGGAATATATTCCCAACGTGGGAATGTTTGGTTCCCAGTGTGGGAACAATTCATTCCCAACGTGGGAACAAAATCTGGATAACGAGCGCCATCCAGAACTGCAGGTGGCTCGTTATCGCATGCAGACATCGAAACATGAGTGGCATCAGGCTCGCGCTTCTCTTTATCCATCACTCTCTCTGAGTGCGGGCCTGAGCACCACTTACTACAAAACGCTGCATAACGATGCTGCAGAGACTTTCCGCAACCAGCTGAAGAACAATATGGGTGAGTATCTTGGTGTATCAGTCAGCATTCCGCTCTTCAACCGTTTGCAGACCCTTACCAGCATTCGCAAGGCCAAGAACAACTACAAGATTGCCCAGGAGGCTTACGACCAGAAGCAGTTGGAACTGACCAAACTGAGCAGTGAGGCTTGGAACGACTGGCAGGGCTATCAGAAGCAGACAATACAGATGGAGAAGAAGGTGCAGGCCGACTCGCTGAGTTATCAGCTTATCCGTCGACAGTTCGAAGAGGGTCTTGCAACAGCCATCGATCTGCACACCACATCGGCACAGCTGCTCAACTCAAAAGCCACCCTGCTGCAATGTCAGCTCATGGCTATGGTAAAGGAACAATTAGTAAGATATTATAAAGGAGAAACAATATGGACAGAGTAATCGAAAAAACTAAGAGTCAGCAACTGAAGAAGTATTGGCCATACGCCGCAGGCGGCAGCTTGTTGTTAGTCATGCTGATTTGGCTGATATTCGGTAACCACGCCTCGACGCTCAAGGTGAGCAAGGACGAGATGACCATCAGCGAAGCACAGCGTGCCGAGTTTAAGGACTATGTACGTACCAACGGACAGGTGCTGCCCATCCAGATAGTACAGATTTCGCCCGAAGAAGGTGGTATCGTGATGGAGAAGGTGGTTGAAGAAGGTACGATGGTGCATAAGGGCGATGTGATTGTGCGTCTGAGCAACTCGAACCTCGACCTGCAGATCCTGAATGCCGAGGCTGAACTGGCCGAGAAGCAGAACCTGCTGCGTAACACCCAGGTGGCTATGCAACAGGACCGCCTGAACAACCAGACCGAGCAGGCTCAGTTGGATATGGACACCCATCGCAAACAGCGTACCTATGATCAGAACAAGCGTCTGTATGCCGAGAAGCTGATCAGCAAGGAGGATTACATCAAGTCGCAGGAGGATTACCAGCTCTCAGCCAAGAAGCGCTCGCTCATTACCAAGCGTCTGAAACAGGACTCTATCTATCGTACCGTACAGATGGACCAGATGGAGGACAATCTGCAGAACATGCGTAAGAACGTGGTGCTGGTGCGCCAGCGTAAGGATAAGCTCGAGATACGTTCGGCTATCGATGGCGAACTGGGACTTTTGGATGTGGAGTTAGGACAGAGCATTCAGCCTGGACAGAAGATCGGTCAGTTGAACGACCTCTCGGATTATAAGGTACAGGCCAGCATCGACGAGCATTATATCGACCGCGTTCGTCCAGGTCTTACAGCTACCTTTACCCGTGGCGACAAGCAGTACCAGCTACAGGTGCGTAAGGTTTATCCCGAGGTGCGCGATGGTAAGTTCCGCTGCGATTTCATCTTCAAAGGTGCGCGTCCGGAGAACATCCGTTCAGGTCAGACCTATTATATCGACCTCGAACTGGGTCAGCCCGAGCAGGCCATCATTATTCCTCGTGGTACCTTCTTCCAGACCACAGGAGGCCAGTGGATATTTGTTCTCGACAAGAGCGGCTCGAAGGCCTATCGCCGTAACATCCGTGTAGGTCGCCAGAACCCTCAGTACTACGAGATTCTCGAAGGATTGGAGCCAGGCGAGCGCGTGGTTACCAGTGGTTACGAAGCATTTAAGGATAATGAAGTGTTGGTGATTAAGTAAAGCGTTATGAAAAGCTTTTTTAAGTTCCTGAGTCGTCATCGCCTGTTTACCATTATAAATATCGTGGGCCTGTGCCTGTCGATGGCGTTCCTGCTGCTGTTGGGCGACCTTATCTATCGTCAGACATCGGTAGAGAACTACCAGAGCCGTGGCGAGCGTATCTTTGCTCTTGGCAACGAGGAGTTTACCATGTCGCATTTCCGTGTAGGTCAAAAGTTGCAGGACCGCTTTCCCGAAATCGAAGCCTGGTGCTCTGTCTCTGGTTATAATGCCATGTTTGATATCCGTGGCATGGAGGTAAATACTGATATCCTGGTGGTTGCACCAAACTTCTTTGAGTTCTTCGACTACCAGTTGCTGACTGGCGACAAGCATAAAGTGCTCGAAGCCCCCAACCAGATGGTGGTTAGCAAGAAGTTTGCCGAGCGCTATTGGCCCGATGGCGATGCGGTGGGCAAGGAGATGGTGCTGGGTGATAAGAACGATCCCGACGGGCATGTTACCTATACCATTAGTGGCATCATGGACGATTTCGACCGCTCGGTTATCCCCAGCAGTCACGAGTGCGTGGTGAACCTCGAAAGCCATAAGCATTTTAACTATTCGGCTTATACCGAAGAGATGAACAATGCCGGTAGTAGCGTGCTGTTCCTGATGCAGCGCGAGGGTGCCGACTTGCGTAGCAAGACTGATGCGATGCGCGAGTATATGAAGACCTTCTTCTGGCTTTATCGTATGGATGCAGTAAAGCAGGTGACGCTTACCCCGCTCTCTACACTCTACTACGATGCCAAGGAATGCTCATTCCAGTCGGGCGACCTGAACCACGGCAATCGCGATATGGCTCATCTTTATGTGGTGATAGCCCTGTTGGTGCTGGTGTTTGCCATCTTTAATTATGTCAACCTGAGTGTGTCGCTCACCACGGAGCGTTCCAAGGAAATGGCCACCCGTCGCCTGTTGGGTCTCTCGCGCCTGCAGGTGTTCCTCAAGTTGATTGGCGAGAGCATTTTCTTTACCGCCATAGCTTTTACTGTGGCTTATCTGGCAGCTCTTGCCTTGCAGGATAAGGCTATCGAGATGGCCGCATGTCAGATAGATCTGCTTAAGGATACAGGCATCGTTACCATCATTGGTTTTGTACTTATCATTGCTGTGGTAGGTGCGTTGGCAGGTTTTGTGCCCGCCTCGATACTTAGCGGCTACCAGCCCATCGATATCGTTCGCGGCACTTTCCGTCGCCGTGTGCGCCAGCGCTGGAGTCATGTGCTGATGGTGATTCAGGCTGTGTTTGCCATCGTGATGCTCACTGTGACCTTGTTGCTCAGTAGCAATATCCGCGAAAAGATGCATCAGCCTCTGGGTTACGATTACGAGAATATCCTGCAAACCTGGGGAATCAATAACCTGAGTCAGACACAGCGCCAGACCTATCGCCAACAGCTGTTGCAACTGCCTGAGGTTGATGCTGTGGGATTTGGCTATGGTACGCCGCTCGATTTCCTGGAGAACAACACCACCCAGGCCGACGATGGTACAGTGGTAAGTATGCGCTACCTGATGGGCGACAGCTGTTTCTTCAATATTCTGAACATCCATCCCGAGAAGACCTATACGGATAGGGGAGCAGGTGTGAACCATCAGCTACTGCGCCAGTTTGGTAAGAGTGATGATACCCGAGAGATTGTGAACACCAAAGGCCATATGAATATGACTATTTCGGCTGTTTATCCCGATATTATCTATCAGACTGTGATGAACGAGGAGAAGCATCCCACGCCCATCGTGATATTGAGAACCGATGAATATATTAACGACACCACCAGTTTTGCTCAGCGACAATATGGCTCGCCCCGTATGGCGATTGTGAAGTATCATGGTGATCGTGAAAAAGTGGAGCGGAAAATGAAAACGTTGTTCCAGGAACTCACTGGTCATGAAGCGTCAGATGCTCACTCGCTTGAACAGAAACATCAGGAGTGGTACGAGGATTACGAGCGGTTCCTGAGTGTGCTTACCGTGTTTACGTTTGTGGCCTTGCTGATAGCTATCCTCGGACTGATGGCGATGAACAGTTACTTTGTGAGTCAGCGTAGGCGCGAGATAGCTGTGCGCCGAGTGTTTGGTGCCGAAGTAAGTAGTATCACCCTGCACTTGTTGCGAACGGTGTTTGTACAGTCGCTGGTAGCCGCCATCATTGCCATCCCGTTGGCTTACTGGCTGGCACCTACGGCAGGCAGTATATCAGGTTTGCATGTAGAGATGCAGTTCATGCCGTTGATACTCTCGCTGCTTATTGTGCTGGTAGTCAATGTGCTCACCGCCGCCCTGCAAGGCTGGCGCGCCGCCACCGAGAACCCTATCAATAATATTAAAAACGAGTAAACCATAAAACCGTATGAAAAGTTACTTTCGATTCCTCTCACGCAACAAGCTCTACACATTAATTAATGTGGTAGGGCTTGTAGTGTCGTTGATGTTTATCATCCTGTTGGGCGACTACACCTGGCGCCAGTACAGCATCGACAGTTGGCACAAGAATGCCGATCGTATCGTGCTGGTGGGCCATCAGGAGGCTTTTGCCATGTGGCCCGAGGCTGTGAAGAGCATCAAGGATATGTGCCCTGAGGTGGAACAGACCTGCTGTGTGCTCAGTCAGAAGGGTAGAGTAAAGTACGGACAGCAAGAGGTGACTGAGGCTGATGACGAGAATGCCATCATCATGCTGACCGACTCTACGTTCTTTAAGTTCTTCGACTTCCCATTGCTGGCAGGCGACAGACTCTCGGCGCTTGATGCACCCGATAAATGTGTGATTACAGAGCGACTGGCCAAGCGCTTGTTTGGCGCGGAAGACCCGATAGGCGAATCGTTGCAGCTTGTAGGCGAGTGTTCGAGCGACTATGCCAAAGAAGATTTCGATACGACGCTGGTTTATACCATCAGCGCAGTAGTGAAGGACTTCGACCATACGGTATTGCCTAACGAGACACAGGTGATAGCCAATATGGCACGTTATCCACAGTTGTTAGGTTATCATTTCCAGAATTATAATTTCGCCAGTACTGCGTTTGGTAGCTGCAAGGCTTTCTTTATGCTTCGTCCGGGCATGACACTCGACAGAAAAACCAAAAACATCGATAACTATATCTCCAAGAACTACCATCCCCTGATGGGTGAGTTCAAAACAAGTATCACCCCCTTGAAGGATGTGTTGTTTGCACCGCAGAATGGCGGAAAGGATCTGGTGAAGGGCGATAAGCAGCGCTTGCACATCCTGCTGGCGGCAGTATTGATTCTGTTGTTCTTTGCGATTACCAATTATATTAATCTAACGGTAGCCAACACTGGTTTTCGTGCCAAGGAGATGGCCACCAGGAAGCTGTTTGGTAGCAGTCAGATGCATGTATCGCTCAAGCTGATTGTAGAATCGACATTGATGGTGGCACTCTCGTTTGTGATAGGTCTGTTCCTGGCGGTAGGTCTGCAGGACGATGCCGCAAACCTGTTCCGTGGAAAGATAGCTCTGTTAGAGGATATCAATGTGGTGAGTGTAAGTGTTAGTCTGGCTTTTATCTTGCTAACGGGTATTGTGTCAGGCATTCTGCCATCTATGCAACTCTCGCGCTATCAGCCTATCGACATAGTGAAAGGTAACTTCCGCTACCACTCCAAAATGGTGCTGGGACGTTTGTTTATCATCCTGCAGAGCGTGATGACGATAACCATGCTTACTGCCACACTCGTTGTATGGTTGCAACTGAACCACCTGATACATGCACCACGTGGTTTCGATGCCGAGAACTTGTATTGTATTATGAGTCCGGATGGTAAGAGTCAGACCATCGGAAAGCAACTGGCCGAGATGCCGTTTGTAGAGAAGGTAGGCACCTACGAGGGAGGACTGTTTAACTACACCTTCCCTGCGGCTTTGGGTATCATGCGAGGCGACAGTTTCATGATGCTGTTCTGTACCACCATGGACCAGGCCTCTTTTGACCTGTTGGGACTGAAGATTATCAAGAATCATGGTTCGAGCAATGGTAGCTATTATCTTACCGAGAATGCGCTGCACCAGTTGGGCTATAACGATGAAACGCGTGAATTGGATTTTGGTACCGGTAGCACCGCTCCGATAGGTGGTGTGCTGAACGACATCAAGTTGGCTAATGTGCTCGAAGGCGAAGTGCCGCCTTTTGCTATCTGTATAGATAAGCATAAGACGTTTCCGTATTTCCTGGTAAAGACCAATGGAGATAAGAAGGCCAAGGCTGTTTTCCAGGAGATGGTTAAGAAGCTCGAAGATCCTAATGCTCCTAAGGTGTTTGGCTTGGAACGCGTGCAGAGTGTTGAAGAAACAATAGCAAAAGCTTTTGAGAACGAGCGTAACACCCTGCGCATCGTGTCGCTCTTCACGCTCATTGCTGTTATCATCTCTATCTTGGGTACCATCGGCATGTCGCTCTTCTTCATCCGTCAGCGCCAGAAAGAGATCTCTATCCGTAAAGTGATGGGATCTACTTCGACCGAAGTACTGATGTTAATGCTCCGTATCTTCTCAATACCTATGCTGATTGCGTTTGTCATAGCTGTACCCATCTCGTGGTATGTGATGACCGACTGGCTCAGCAATTTCAGTTATCGCATCGCGCTCAGTGTCTGGATATTCGTAGCGGCTGGGTTTACCTGCTTCATCATCTCGCTGCTTACCGTTGTTTTCCAGAACTGGCGCGCTGCATCTGAGAACCCAGTGAACAATATCAAAACCGAATAACCAGGGTAGTGTAAATAAATCATACGATGGTGTGTATAAAGATTAGACGAACGCCCTCTGGGCACTCAAAAAAGCTTGCATATCATATAAAATGATCGTAACTTTGCAATGTGAAAATTAAAAAACAAAGTAATAATAATAAAAAAAGTACGATTATGAAAAAGTTTATGATTAGCTCAATGATGTGCCTGATGGCTCTGACCTCAAATGCACAAGTGATGACATCTGCAACTGTGGATAAGGTTTACAACACAGTCTCTCAAGCTACCGATGCCGCGTTCGTGTATAACGCTGATCGTGACGCTGATGGAAACATTGCTACGATGGTGGTTTATCAGGAGAAGACTCTACGCAAGGGTAACTTCACCCTGACGCCCATCTACCGTTACCAGTACACCTATGCTACCGATGGTATGCTTATCAGTCGTACTAAGTACGTGTGGCACAAACAGCAGTGGCAGTGTGCAGGTCGTCACAACTACTCTCTGGATGCCGATTTCTATACTGCTACTTATAGCCGCTGGAACAAGAAGAAGGCTGATTTTGACGAACCTGTAGGTAAGATAACCTATACCCTACAGCCCGATGAGAGTGTTGTCAGTGTGGCTTGTTACAGTCGCCAGTACAACAAAGCCGATATGCAACTGGAGTGGCAGGCACCTATAGAAAGTTATACGATGAACATGGATTATTATCTTACACAGAAATAAATAAAGAATAAAAAATGAAGAGTTATTTCCGATTCCTCTCACGCAACAAGCTCTACACATTAATCAATGTGGTAGGGCTTGTAGTGTCGTTGATGTTTATCATCCTGCTGGGCGACTACACCTGGCGCCAGTTCACTATCGACTCGTGGCATCAGCAGGCCGAACGAATCGTTCTGGTAGGTAGTCAGGACAACTTCTTTATGTGGCCACAGGCTGGTGGCGATATCAAGGCCATGTGTCCTGAAGTGGAGCAGTCGTGTGCCGTGATGAGCCAGAGTGGAAAGATAAAATATGGCGAAAGGGTGATAGAAGATGGCGACGACAAGAGCAGTATCCTGTTGGTTGATTCTTCTTTCTTCAACATCTTCGACTATGAGTTGACGCAGGGTAACAAGCGTTATGCACTTGATAAGCCTGATAAATGTGTGATCACCGAGCGACTGGCCAAGCGCTTGTTTGGCGATAAGAACCCTATGGGTGAGTCGATTCAGATTACTGGCGAACGCCATGTGCGTATCGGAAATGATGATCCTTACGATAGTACGCTGGTTTATACCGTAAGTGCCATCGCAAAGGACTTTGATCATACGGTACTGCCTAACGAGACCCAGATTATCGTTAACATGCAGCGTTATCCACAGGTGATGGGCTACAAGCTCGAGAACTATACGATGGCCTATGGTCCCCATGGTTATAGCAAGGTGTTCCTGATGCTGCAATCAGGCACCAGCCTCGACAGCAAGAAAGCTGTTGTCGCCGATTATCTGGCCAAGAATTACTATGGTAAGTGGGAGGCAGAGAACCTGACCTTTACACCACTCAAGGATATCATGTTTGCCCCACAGAACAATGGCACAGGTATGCTGAAAGGCGATAAGACGCGACTCCACATCCTGCTTGCAGCTGTGTTGGCCATCCTGTTCTTTGCCATCAGCAACTATATCAACCTGACGGTTGCCAATACGGGTTTCCGTGCCAAGGAGATGGCCACCCGTAAACTCTTCGGCAGTAGTCAGAAGGATATCTCGCTGAAGTTGATTGCCGAATCAACCCTGATGGTGGCCGTATCGTTTGCCATCGGTCTGGCTTTAGCCTTTGCCTTGCAGGATGAGGCTATCGATTTGTTTAAGGGTAAGATCGACCTTGCTGGCGACATCAGTCTGGGCACCGTTAGTGTCAGCATCGCTTTCATCCTGTTGGTGGGTATCATCTCAGGTATCATGCCTTCGTGGCAGATTTCTCGTTTCCAGCCCATCGACATCGTGAAAGGTAGTTTCCGTTTCCGTTCCAAGATGGTGCTGGGTAAGATCTTTATCATTCTGCAGAATGTAGTTACGGTAGTGATGCTTACTTCGGCGCTTGTTATCTGGTTGCAACTCAATCACCTGATCCATGCCCCGCTGGGCTACAACACCGAGAATCTGTTTGTTATTAACGCCCCTGATGGGAAAGACCAAACAGTGAGAAACCTCTTGGAAAAGATGCCTTTTGTAGAGAAGATAGGTACATTCTCGAAAACTTCGCTGGCAACTGGTAGCTGTAGCATGCGAAGCATTAAGCGCGATGGTAAAATGGTTACCATTATGCTATTAGACCTTGATAAAACAGCCTACGATCTTTATGGATTGAAGAAAAAGAAAGACTATGGACCAACCAGCGACGGTTACTACTTGACGGAGGAAACCATGCGCCAGATGGAGTTTACCGATAGCACAAGGACTATTGTCTGGAGCGAAGATATGAAGAACCCCATTGCGGGGGTGCTTTACGATGTCCATCGTATCAACGTTCTGAAAGGTGTTGATCCTTTCGCCATCCGAGTTACGGATACATTCGAATATCCTTCGTTCCTGGTGAAGACCGATGGCGACAAGCAGGCCAAGGCTGCCTTTATTGCCATGCAAAAAGAGCTGGGTATACCCGAGGCCGATATGGAGTGGTATGTGCAGTCGCTCGAGGAGAGTATAGCCGAAACCTTCGCCGATCAAAAGAATACGCTCAAGATTATCTCGCTCTTTACCATTGTGGCTATCGTCATCTCTGTATTGGGCTTCATTGGTATGTCGCTCTTCTTTATCCGTCAGCGACAGAAGGAGATAGGTCTCCGCAAGATTATGGGTTCAACCTCGCACGAGGTGATGACGCTGATGCTGCGCACGTTCTGTGCACCATTGCTGGTATCGTTTGTCATCGCTATCCCGCTGTCGTGGTACGTGATGACTGACTGGTTGAGCAACTTCAGTTACCGCATCAACCTGAGTGCTTGGATATTCGCTGTTACCTGTGCTTTTGCCCTGCTGGTAGCTGTACTCTCGGTTAGCATCCAGATTATCAAAGCCGTGCGTACCAACCCGGTGGAGAGTATTAAAACCGAGTAACAGATGGTAAGTGTATAAAAATCATACAGTGAACCGTATAATGTTTAGACATACCGCCTTTAGGGCTTGCAAAAATCTTGCAGATATAGGTTAATAGCCGTATCTTTGCAGCGTAAACATCAACAAATAATGAATATGAACGTTATCAAATCTCTCAATCAGCGTGGTCAGCACAACTGGATTAAGATCCTTTGTCTGGCTGTTGGTTTGGCTACTGGAATAGTATTAATAGGTAAGGCTGGTTTCGAACAGTCGTGGGATAAGGACTTTGATACGAGCGACCGCATCTATGTGCTTTACGAGGATGTGATTCGCGATGGCGAATATCAGCATTACTCACAAACCCCGGGTGCTATCGCTCACGGCTTGAAGCGCTACTGCCCGCAGGTTGAGGCCGCTACCCGCTATACAGGCTTTGGTTGGGACCTGCCACTGGTTACCGAAGACGATAAGCGCATACGTACCAATTTCTTCTTTACCGATAGCTGTTTCTTCGATGTGTTTCCCTACCGTATTCTGGCAGGTAATCCAAAGAAAACGCTCAGTCAGCCCAACTACTGCATGATTCCGCAGTCGATAGCCGAGAAACTGGGTGGCGACGTGATTGGTAAGAAGGTGTATTATAATAAGCGTGGCAATCTGGCACTCACTATTGGCGGTATCTACGAGGATATCCCCCTGAATACCCGACTGCACGACTTGGAGGTGCTGGTATCGATGCCTACACTGCCCCAGATAACCTGGGATGGTCGCGACAACTGGGTGGGTAACGACCGCTACTTCGGCTATGTGCGCCTGGCTAAGGGTATCACCCCCGACGACCTGAAACCGCAAATAAAGAAGATGCGCCATGATAACCTGCCTGCCGACGAACTGAAGAAGGCCGGTGTGGATCTCGACTACTCGCTGCGCCCGTTGGCCGACTATCACACGCAGGACGATGCTACACGCCGAATGATTTGGATTATCTCGTTGCTGGCCATGGTGCTGATTGGCTGTGCGGTGATGAACTATCTGTTGCTGGTGGTTGGTGGCATCAGTCGCCGAGCTCGCGAGATGGCTGTACACCGTTGCTATGGTGCCGAGGCACGTAACATCTACGGACGCGTGATGATCGAGAGCATGCTGCACCTGCTGTTATCGCTGGCACTGGCCGCAGGCTTGTTGTTCATCTTCCAGGATACGATCCAGGAGCTTACGGGCACACCACTACCGGTCATCCTTACCACAGGTCATAACATCTGGTTCATCGCCCTCACTTGTCTGGTGGTGCTGGTCATCACTGGTCTGGTTCCTGGTTGGGCTTATACCCACATCCCCATGACTGCCGCCTTTAAGCATTACAATCATTCTCACCGTGTGTGGAAGATGCTGTTGTTAGGTTTGCAGTTTGCTTCGGCCACCTTCCTCTTTGTGTTGTTGCTGGTGGTAGGTCGCCAGTATCAGCTGATGGTGAACGACAATCCTGGCTACGACTATTCTACTCTGGCTGATATCAATACCGACGAACTCTCGTTGGCACAGACACGATTGGTGGTTGATGAACTCAAGAAACTATCGGGTGTGAAAGGTGTTACTACATCTTATGCCTATCTGCCCGAAATGCAGAGTGGCGATAATATCTTCCTGCCAGGCGATGATAAAGAGTACATGAATGTGGCCGACCTCTTTGATGTGGGAGATGGCTATTTCGAGGTGATGGGCATTCCTGTGATTGCCGGTCATAGCTTTACTGAGCAGACTGATACCATGCGCGAGGTAATGGTAAGCCGAAAGTTCGAGGAGCGTATGAAGCAACTGGCTGGCTGGGATCAGGCTGTAGGCAAGCAGGTAATCTGTACATCATACGAAGGTCCTTACACCATCGTGGGCGTGTTCGACGATCCTCGTATTGGCAGTATCACTCATCCTGATAATCGTCCAAGTATCTGCTTCTATGACCATAGAATGAGGTACACACATCATATTACTGTGCGTTTTCACGATATGGATGCACTCGATGCGGCTAACAAGCGGTTGCACGAACTGATCCCTGAGAGTCCTGAGGTTTCGCTCCGTCCCTATACCATGTTGATGACGCAGCTTTATACCGATGCGCAGCGTTTCCGCAGTACCGTGATGATTGGTGGAATGGTAGCTTTGATTATTGCCCTGATCGGACTGATTGGTTACCTGGCTGGTGAGATGGCTCGCCGACAGAAGGAGATTGCCATCCGTAAGGTGAACGGTGCCCATATCATCGATGTTCTACAGCTCTTTATCCGCGACATTCTGCGCCTGGCTTTGCCTGCAGTGGTTATCGGAGCCATTGGTGGCTGGTATGTATCGCGCTTGTGGTTGGAGCAATTCAGCGAAAAGGCTGTCCTGTCGCCAGTACTCTTCGGTCTTTGTGCCCTGGCAGTAGTGGTGATTATCCTCTCGGTGGTTTGCATTGGCTGCTATCGTGTGGCCAGCAGCAATCCGGTAGATTATCTTAAGAACGAATAAATAGTAAATCTTTAAATAATAAAACTTATGATTAAGTTAGAAAACATTCAGAAGGTGTTCCGTACCGAAGAGGTGGAGACCGTTGCATTGGGCGGTGTATCGCTCGAAGTAAAGAAAGGCGAGTTCGTGGCCATCATGGGTCCATCGGGCTGTGGTAAATCAACCTTGCTTAACATTCTGGGCTTGCTCGATAATCCTACCAGCGGCC
Source organism: Prevotella sp. P6B4 (assembly GCF_000619985.1). Lineage (NCBI taxonomy): Bacteria > Pseudomonadati > Bacteroidota > Bacteroidia > Bacteroidales > Prevotellaceae > Prevotella > Prevotella sp. P6B4. The sequence goes on along the minus strand of NZ_JHVE01000019.1, from coordinate 41,813 downwards.
AGTATCTGCTGGATGGTCAGAATGTGGGCTCGCTCAAGGAAAGTCAGCGCACCAAGGTTCGCAAGGGCCAGATTGGTTTTGTGTTCCAGAGCTTTAACCTGATTGATGAATTGAATGTTGAAGAGAATGTAGAACTGCCTCTCACTTATCTGGGTGTGCCCAAGAAGGAGCGTAAGGCAAGGGTAGAGGAGGTATTGCGCCGTATGGCTATCAGTCATCGTGCCCACCACTTCCCTCAGCAGCTTTCTGGAGGTCAGCAGCAGCGTGTAGCTATTGCTCGTGCCGTTGTGATGAATCCTAAGATTATCCTCGCCGACGAGCCCACAGGTAACCTCGATTCAAAGAACGGACTTGAGGTGATGCAGCTGCTTACCCAACTGAATCAGGAAGGCACCACCGTGGTGATGGTGACCCACTCGGAGCGTGATGCCGGTTATGCCCAGCGCACCATCAACTTGCTCGATGGTCAGGTTGTGCCCGAGGTAACACTCTAAGAAAGAGCCTCTTTTACGCCTTGCATATTGCTACGCGATACCGGTATAGCATCGTTAGTATGCTTCATGATAAGTTGCATGGCGTGTGAGTTAGAGATAATCTGCTCTACTTGAGCCAGATTTACTAAGAATGCGCGATGGCAGCGTACAATCATGGGATAGGCTTTCAGATCGTCCTCCATCTGTTTGGAAGTGGCACGTAGCATATCAGTGTGTACCTCGCCATCGCGCATATAGCATACCTTTACGTAGTTGCCAACAGCCTCGATATATTGCAGGTTGGCAATGTTGAGTTCAATCGTATCGTTGGTATTGCCAGAAAGTGTTACGGTATCAGGGGCTTTTGTTTCGTTGCTGGGTTGTGGTGCTGATGCTGTAATTTTTTTCAGCTGCTCGTTAAGCAGGCGCATTTCTTCTAGCTCAACAGCCAGATACTTGCTGCGGAACTTAAAGCGCCAGTACAGTCCGATGGTAAACGAGCAGAAAGCGATAATCAGGAGCGTTTCGATGTAGTTAATCACCGAAAGCTGGTTGCCCGCCACGTATTCGTTGATTACAAAGTGGCGATACAAGCAGATAGCCAGCGATACTAGCGGGGTGTTGATCAACTGGAAATATAGGTTTCGACGGATAATATAGCCAATGCCTTTCTTAAACGATCGCGGCATGCGAACAATATACTTCAGAATCAAATCGGCGATGATACAAACAGCTACGCCGATTGTCCAGATGGCCAGCAAATGGATATAGGCCTGCCACTGCCAGGTGTCGAGTCCGAATGGCTTAAAAACTGCCAGTGCAACGGCTACAAAGGTTACACTGGTTATGCGGGTCATCATTGTTTCTTTGCGTCCTTCTTTCATCTTAAATCCGGTCTATGGCTTTTCTACACTTCAGTTTGTCTTTCTCGGTAAGTTGGGGATGCATGGCTGTGCCACCACGTTCGATGGTGCTTACAATCTTGAAACCTGCATAGCGGGCAATCTCGCGCATGGAACGGATGGCGCCACGCGACTGCTTGAACAATATGTTCCAAGGCCAGGGTGTGGTGCAGGTGCTGATAAGAATACACTTTTTACCTTTCATTAGTGGCTCTGGAAAGCGGTTCGTATCGCGCATCATGCCATAAACCTGACGGTCGAACATCAGTTTCATCTGTCCGGGTATGTTCCCCCAGTAGCATGGTGCGCCCATGATAATGGCATCGGCCTGCTGCATCATCCTCAACACTCGCTGCGAATCGTCCTCAGCCAGTACACACTTCTGCTTTGTTCTGCAGGCCATACAACCAGTACAAGGCTTCACGGTCAGGTTGTTGGTATGTACCATTTCCACCGTGTCGCCTCGCTTCTCGGCCTCTTCGCTCATCATAGCGAGCATCTGCGAAATGAGTCCATTCTTTCGTGGGCTACCGTTTATGATCAGAATATTCATTCCCTTTTCAATCCTTTACCATTACAATAAAACGCTGCGAAGATACATATATTTGCCGAAACAACCAAACCATCCGTCACAAAAGTGTACCATTTGTCCCAGAAATTTGCATTGTATGGTAATTCTATGTATTTTTGCACCGTCAAAACCATTAAAAGGTAAATAATTAATAGTAACAATATGGATAATAAGGAAACGGTCTTTCCTGACGAACAGCAGCTCAAAGCGTTCTGCTTAAGCAATGATATCGACATCATCCTTGTTTTCTCCCAGCAAACAGCCAATGCTGATGCTTTTGCCCACACAAGGGTGTTCGCGCCTAAGTTCGGTTATCTGGAAGACCCTGCCACGGGTTCGGGCAATAGTGCCTTTGCTAACTATCTGCTGAGCGAAAACCTCTGGGATGGTCACCCCATCACCATCGAACAGGGTGGTAACGACCGTATTTTCAACTCAGTAAAGCTAAAGCATGTAAACGACCAGGTGCTCTTTGGTGGCAAGGCCACAGTTAGAATCGAAGGAAATTATTTATTGTGAGCAGATCGGTCATTTCAAAGTGAAAAGAGATAGCAGGTTGTTTGCTGCCACAGGCGATTGAGTAGGTGTTGCGGAGTGATAAGAAAATATAGTTCGCCACAATCGTGGAACGTCAGATGCCAGTCGTCGTTCTCGTCAATCTGTAATAGCGAGAGCATGTCAGGCATGGTTTCGCGTACATCTTCAATGTATGGATATCCTAACAGGCGTAGACCGTCATCTGCTTCATCGCTAGGGGCGAAGGTGATGGATTCGGCAGCGCGGGTGGCTGTTGTGCCATCAGGATAGTAGAGATGATGGGTGTGTAGTTGGTCGCACGTTGGGCTATAGAGTACCTTGAAATAATCAGGGTTCCATTGCCCCATGCCAGGATAGACGGGACTGTCGATATCGCCGAGGAAATAGTCGAGCGCTGCAAAGAAATAGAGCATGCCCTCGTGAGGCAATAGACCCTCTGGGTCGAGCATAGCTATATCGTTGCAACGAATCTGACAAACAAAGGTCAGTGGGTCGCTGTATGGCTCACCGTTCTCGTCGTTTATCGTCACTTCGGGCCAGTCTAAATCGTCTGGCATATCAGGTTCGCCCCACCATTTGCTTTGGGCGAAGAGTGAATCGTTTGTTGGATGTGTTTTGAGACTAATCATAGGCGTCGTATCGTCCATCATCATCTATGTAATTGTCGTCATCTATCAGTCTGACGCAATGCAGAATCGTGCAGATCACGCCGTAGTCTTCTGGACCAGAGCCTTCGCTGATCAGCACCTCTTCGCCCAGATGAACGCTGAACGTCTGACCGCCATATACCAAGTCGAGGCGCTGCTCATCGTAGTAGGTGATTTTAGGAGCAACTCTTGGGTCCCAATAGGGCAGGTGTTCGCCCGCTTTCAGTATGTTCGGATCGACATCGACTGTATCCCACAGCTCCTTGAACATGAAGGCACCGCGGTCGCTATAGCTTTTGTAGACGATAATCTGACAGATCGTTGACATGGGCATTAATCGAAATGTACACGAGGATTCATGATATTAGGTGAGCGCCATTCGATGCCGTATGTGGCGAGAATAGCGCGTTTTAGCGACCAATAGCGAAAGCAGAAGCCCATGGGACGGGGTTCATCTTTCAGTTCGTCGTAGAGCTTTTTCTCCACTTCGTCGATTACGGCCAAATATTCCTGGCTGTCTTCTATTGGGTCGTACTTCAGTAGGGGCTTCTTGATACGATCCAGTTGATAGTCGCAGTCGTCGGTGTCCAGTCCTGCCGATGTGGCGTGTACCAGCGCTTGCTGGTAAGCATCTTTGGCTTGTTGGCGACGCTGATTGGTGTAGTAGCATTCACCTATTGCAAACCAGGCTTCGTATAGCCATTCCTGATAGGATTCTGTATCAGGAACATCGTTGATAAGTTGGATGGCTTGTTCCAGTAAAGGTGTTGCCTTCCAGGTCTGATTGTTGGCTATCAGTTTGTCGGCCTCTATAATCAGGCTTTCTATCTTTTTGAGCTGGTCGTTAGCTTCCATATGCAGAGAGAATTAGAAAATGACATCATTGTCGGGCTGACCGCCTTTTACCTCTTCTACAACATCTTCAGGTGTAGCCTGTTTCTTGGTGGTAGGCTGTGCCTCAGCAGTAGAGCTCTCATTTTGGTTCTGCTCGTTGACCGATGAGACGTTCTTGTTCTTCTTGCTCATTTTGCCTTTGACAGCCTTTTTCTTTGAACTCTTAGTAGTCTGTTCAACCTTCGTTTTCTCGTTGGTACTGTCACTGCTGCATTTCTTGTAAACCCAGCAGCAAATCAATACGATAATCACAAACTTGATAAAATTCTTCATATCTGATCTACTTTTGTTTTTGGTTTTTCTTCACGCTCATATCGTAGAGCACATACTGGCCAGAGCGTACGTCACCGCACTCCAACCAGAACATCAACTGGGTGCCTTTGTTTACAGGTACGGTATAGGTAGTAGGCTTCATGTCGTCTGTCAGCATAAACTCGCCCACCTTTACTTGGTCGGCAAACACATCGAGGCGTACGGGTGGGGCTTTCGCCTTCTCGCCGAACACACCGCCAAGTACCTCTTCGTAGGGGTCGACAAAGACCGACTTGTTGGCAACGGTAAAAGTACAGGTATCGTACTCACCATAGATATTGAAGGCTGCTGCTGACGACTGGTAGCCACCGGGACCGAAGAGCGACAGGGTGCCTAGTTTCAGACCATGAGCTTTGGCTCTGTCCTGTACGCGGTCACCTTTCTTCTTGGCTTCCAACGACAGGTTGAGCATCGTCGTAGGCAAACTAGAGGCGCCACCTGTGACACCGGTTGTTGCACTGACATCACTATTTGATAATTCACCACCTGCACTGGTCAGGAACATGAACATCAAATCCATAAACGTCACATTCTCGAATGCAAATGGGATGTTGGTTTCCAACATCACACCCTTGTAAATCTTTGAACCGTCTTTCATGTGAAAGTAGCGGCGTAACGATTCTCCATTATGGAAACAGTCGTTGAAGTCGAAGTTGGTCATCCTGCTCAGATAACGCCCCACAAAGTGGAAGTAGGGACGCTTGCAGAGATCGATAAGGTCGACTGAATCAGGACATTCGGGTTTGGGATGCTCATAGAGATTGTTGGCTACCACTTCACCACGGTAGAGCGTGATGTCGCCAAATCCATAGTAAGGCTGGGTGTCGCTGCCTGTACCAGGCTTGGCGAAGGTGAGGGTACGGCATTTGTTGAGCGGGATGGTAAAGTGCTGATTTGGCCAGGTGCAGTGGATGACCGTGTCGAGTACCACCTTACCGTCGCAATAGATGCGGATGTCTTCATCCGACATGACGCGACGGTTGGTGAGCGCTCCAACGGTGAAGGTCATGTAGTCGAACTCGCCTGCCAGGTCGAATTTGTAATATGAACTGATATCTTCGCCCAGCAGTGTGGAGCCGCTTGTAAGCACAAAGCCTTCGTTAAACTTCTCGCCTCCCATTGAGAAGGTGATATAGTCGCTCTCGCCATCGAACACGCTGTTCTTGTAATTTACGATGCCTTGAACGGAGTACGGCTTAATATTCGACACCAATCTACACACATCGGGCAGTTGCGAGATTCTGCTCTTGGAGCCGTTTACCTCGCCTGGGGTTGGTAGCAAGGCCATGTCGTAATTGTTTGGATAGGCAAACATATTGACAACACCGAATACGAGACCGCCTCCTAAACGTGCATTTTCATCGATACTATGAAACGACAATTGATTGACATTGGCGACATCAAGCACTACCTGTTCCGCCAGATCGAGTTGGCTGATTCGTTTCTCGTAGATAATCTTGCCGTCGGCCTTCACCGTCAGCCAGCCTGTGGCACCGCTAGCCTGGTTGTCGCGCGGGCCGATGATAAACGACACCTTGCCATATTTCTTCTGTAGCCAGAAGTAGGCCCATGCCTCATTGTTGCCTACGAAAGCTTGGTCGGCAGTGAATGCCAAGCCCGTTTTGTACTCCACGCGGTTGATGCTGATCTTTTCGGTCTTCTCGATACCCTTTACCTCTTTGGCTGTGATGGGGTGTACCCATCCGGAATGGCGGATAAAGTGCGGCCAGATTTGTCCCACCAGTTGAACACGGTCGTTGGTAGGGATGGCGCGATGTGGATCGGCAGAAGGTTTGAAAACTTCGTTAGCTTTCCATAGTTTGACGGCGCCGAATGCCAGATCGGCAGATCCCTTGGGCAGGTCAATGCGCAATTGGCGAGCTCCTTTCAGGTCAATCACACATTCCTGTGGCGCATCGTGCTGCCAGATGACTTTGTCGAGCACTTTTTTCCCGTCGGCCTTCATGACCAGGATGACATTATACTGATCGCTAGCCGAGTTGGGGGCATTGGGGCCAACCACGAAGCTCATTTTGTCGTAGCTCTCAGTCAGATTGAATACCACAAAGCCTGCTTTGTCACCTGCAATAAGACCACTACGACCTGTTTCCAGTGTGAATCCGCCTTTGTATTTATAGGTGGCTATCTGCATCACGTCAGTCCCCTTTGTAGGGTAGGCCTTATACAGATATGAGTCGGTAGGCTTGTATTTATCGGTGAGATAAGTCTGTGCTTTGCTGGCAATAACAATTGTCAGCAAGAGTAATAATAGGCATAGTTGTCTTTTCTTTTCCATTATGAATGTCGGTCTATTAGTTACTATCTGTTTGCAAAAATACGAAAAAAAATGAAATGAATATCTTTTTTGTTGAAAAAAGACTATCTTTGCGGAAAAATATATCTTAATAAAAGTAACAATATGCCGAAAAGTACTACTGACAGCAAAACATGGTCGCAGCTCTTGCTGAGCATTGACTGGCAAGCTGACCGTCATAGTGAATATCACGCTATTGAGTTCCAACGGCCTACGAAGGGTCTTCCTGTGCCAGAATTCCCTGTTATTGAAGGCGAACCGTTGTCTGTAGAGCGGCTACCGATGAGCAGTGGCTGGCGACATCTGTTTGCTACCATCGTAGTAAGGACCTTTGATGAATATTCGCTGACCATCCAATATGGCACCATGGAATACACGATAACACCCGATGCGGGGAAATTTTCGTTAGGTGAGAAAGGGAGGGACTACGCAACGTTAGAGTTATCTCTCAGGCTGAAAGAGGATGAAACCGTTACTAACGATGATACAAGTAGCCTTTTTTCGTTCATACACTAACCGACGATGGTGTTACCTCCGACTACGCTGATGCCAAAGAAGCATACGAAGGGAGGTAACATCATCATCGATGAGTCAGTTATTACTTAATAGGCTTGCTCGTGCACACCTTTAACGGCACGGCCTGAGGGGTCGTTTAGGTTTTTGAAGGCCTCGTCCCATTCCAGGGCGATAGCGGTAGAGCATGCTACGCTGGCTTCGCTGGGCACGCTTAGGGCAGCTGAGTCGCTGGGGAAATGCTCGGCAAAGATTGAGCGGTAGTAGTATTCCTCTTTATTCTTTGGTGGGTTGATGGGGAATCGCTCGGCGGCATGGGCCATCTGCTCGTCGCTGACGGCTTCAGATGTAATCTGTTTCAGAGTGTCGATCCAGCTGTAGCCGACGCCATCGCTGAACTGTTCCTTTTGTCGCCATGCGACTGCCTCTGGAAGCATGTTAGCAAAGGCCTCGCGTACAATCTTCTTTTCGACGGTTTTACCTGGGCACATCTTGGCTTCAGGGTTGGTACGCATAGCTACATCGAGGAACTCTTTGTCGAGGAAGGGCACACGTCCCTCAACGCCCCAGGCACTCAAGCTCTTGTTGGCTCGTAAACAATCATAAAGATGTAGCTTAGAGAGTTTGCGTACAGTCTCCTCGTGGAAGTCTTTGTCTGTTGGGGCCTTATGAAAGTAGAGATAACCACCGAAAATCTCGTCGGCACCCTCGCCTGAGAGTACCATTTTGATACCCATCGACTTGATGACACGCGCCAGCAGATACATAGGTGTTGAGGCACGTACGGTGGTCACGTCGTAGGTCTCGATAAAGTAGATCACATCGCGGATGGCATCCAAGCCTTCCTGTATGGTGTAGTTGATTTCGTGGTGAACGGTACCGATGTGGTCGGCCACCAGCTTGGCCTTGGCCAGATCGGGTGCCCCCTTCAGACCGACGGCAAACGAGTGCAGGCGAGGCCAGTAGGCTTTGGTTCTCGAGTCGTCCTCGATACGCATTTCGCTGTATTTCTCGGCGATGGCCGAGATAACGCTCGAGTCGAGTCCGCCCGAGAGCAACACACCGTAAGGAACATCGCTCATCAGCTGGCGTTTCACCGCACCTTCGAGTGCATCGTGGATAGCTTCAACCGATGCGGGGTTGTCTTTCACGGCATCGTACTCCATCCAGTCGCGCTTGTAGTAACGCTTCTGTCCAGGGTCTGCACTCCAGTAATAATGGCCAGGAAGGAAGGGCTCGTAGTGCTCACACTGCCCCTCAAGAGCTTTCAGTTCTGAAGCTACGTACACCTTGCCGTCGGCATCGCAGCCGATGTACAGGGGGATGACGCCAATGGGGTCGCGAGCAATAAGGAACTCATCGGTCTCTTCATCGTAAAGGGCAAAGGCAAAGATGCCACTCAGGTCTTCAAGGAAATCGATACCCTTTTCGCGATACAAGGCTAGGATTACTTCGCAGTCGCTACCTGTCTGGAAGTCGTACTTGCCGGCATAACGGCGGCGGATTTCCTGATGATTGTAAATCTCGCCGTTAACGGCAAGCACTTGTTTGTGGTCGGGCGAGAATAGGGGTTGGCCACCCGACTCTGGATCAACAATACTTAATCGCTCGTGAGCTAAGATGGCTGAACCGCCACAGTAGATGCCACTCCAGTCGGGACCACGATGACGGATTTTCTGACTCATCTTTAATGCTTTTTGTCGCATTTCTTGCGACTGCTCCTTGATGTTGAAAATACCTACTATTCCACACATAATATTTTGTTTTTTTATAGTTGTTTGAATGTTTGCTTTTTTAAAAGAGTCCTTGGACTCACGGCTGAAGCGTGAATCCAAAGACGAAGAAAGCTTTTTCAGTTCTTGGGTTGGCCGCAATCTGGCCGAACACAGGAATACTGAACGTGTCGGTTATCTTGATATCCTTTGTGGCTTTCAGTGACACGTTGGTTACTGCAAAGCCTGTTGTATCGTAGAAACTGGTGGCGAAAGGAACGGCACCAACGGCTGCGCTCCAATCGACTGAGGCGAGTTTGAAGGGTACGCCTAATTCTACGTAGCTTGAATAAGCGCGTTTACCATCCTTATTGACGCCATCGTTGCCTGCAAAGTTGGTGAACCACTGGATGCTGGCAGCACCAAAGTCGTAGCCAACGTTTGCTTCGAAGATGTGGCTGGTCTTGTGGGCATCGTAGAGGAAATAGCGCTCCTCAGGGCTGTTAAACCAGTAGTCGGTTACGCCGATGTTGAATCCACCTGTTGTGTAACCCAAAGTCAGATCGAACTCCTTGGTATCATTGGCATCAACCAGTCCGTAACTACCCCATGCTGAGAGTGAGAGACCTTTGTAACCGATGCCGAGAGTTGGCTGGATAGCTGCGCTTCCACACTCTGTACCACGCCAGACGTATGAACTTACTACATCAGCAGCTACTGTTGTTTCTACTTCATCCTGTGCCGTAGCACTCATTCCTGCGGCAAGCAATGTTGCCATTAAAACAATCTTTTTCATAATTCGTTCTCTTTTAACTATTCACTTTTCACTACTTAGTTATAACACATTTCTCCATGCTCGTAAATATCCAGACCTTCTTCCTCAATACGCTTGCTAACGCGCAGACCGTGAATCTTCTTGATACTGTAGAACAGAACTACACCGCAGGCAGCAGCCCAGAGGTCGATAACCAGAACACCGAACAGTTCAGCTCCGAAGAATCCAAATCCGTGACCGTAGAAAGCACCGTTAGAGGTTGACAGCAGGCCGGTCATCAGTGTTCCGAGGATACCGCAGACACCATGTACAGAAGATGCGCCAACAGGGTCATCGATATGCAGTTTGTGATCTATAAACTCAATCGCGTAAACCAGTACGATTCCGCAAACCAAACCGATGATAACAGCTCCGAAGGGTGATACCAGGTCGCAACCGGCGGTTATACCTACCAATCCTGCCAGCACACCGTTAAGGGTGAGTGAGAGCGATGGTTTGCCGTACTTTATGTAGGTAAGGAACATGGTTGCAGTTCCACCAGCTACAGCAGCCAAGTTAGTGGTAAGGAATACGTGGCTGATGGCAATGCGGTTAACTTCGCCGCTGGCAGCCAGCTGTGAACCGGGGTTGAATCCGAACCAGCCCAACCAGAGAATGAAAACGCCCAGTGCAGCCATGGCTAAGTTATGACCAGGAATAGCACGGCTTTTACCATCCTCACCATATTTACCTACACGGGGCCCCAGTGCGATAGCACCTACCAAAGCAAGCACACCACCTACGCTATGTACAATAGCTGAACCGGCAAAGTCGTGGAACACATCGCCAAAGGTGGTCATCATGAAACTGTCAGCTGCGTCGTTGCAGAGCCAGCCGCCACCCCAGGTCCAGTGACCCTCAACGGGATAGATAATCAGCGAAATAACTGCGCTGTAAACCAGATACATTGAGAACTTTGTACGCTCGGCCATAGCACCGCTGACGATAGTTGCGGCGGTAGCACAGAATACGGTCTCGAAAATCAGGAATCCTTCAACAGGCAGGTCGCTCTTATAGAAACTCAGGTCGCCCCAGTTAGGCATACCAATAAAACCGCCTAATACGTCGCCGCCAAACATAAATCCGAAACCTAAGAAGAAGAACAACAGAGAGCCGAACATGAAGTCGACAAAGTTCTTCATCAGGATGTTAGCGGTGTTCTTACTACGTGTAAATCCTGCTTCACACAGCGCAAAACCAGGCTGCATCCAGAAAACCAACATTGCTGCCAATAGCATCCATACGGTATCGAGTGATATTCCAATTTCGTTCATAATCCTGAAAATTTAGTTTGTTAATACCTTAGCTTATCACTATTTACTTCTTGTCTCTTAGTACAGTGTCACCATGTTCGCCTGTGCGGATGCTCCATGTGTCGATGACGTCGCTCACAAAGATGCGACCGTCGCCAATTTCACCCGTATGGGCAACTTCTAAAATAACCTTGACCGTTGGATCGAGGAACATGTCGCGGCACACAATGGTGATGGCGACACGCTCGATCACGTCGGTACTGTACTGTACGCCACGATAGATGCGCTCCTGACGGCTCTGGCCGATGCCGTGCACGTCGTGGTACTCAAACCAATCGATGTCGGATGATAGCAAAGCTGCTTTCACCTCCTCGAACTTAGTCTTTCGGATAATCGCTTCAATCTTTTTCATACCTCTTAAACTTTTACCTATTTATAATATAAACCATTAAATTGATTACACTTTGTTATTTCTTGGGTGCAAAGTTAATGCATTTTGTAAGTAAAACAATGTATTTCTTTTGCATTTTGATATTGAACATTTTCTTTTGTTATCCTTTTGTAATCGTTAATAGTGATTTTCTTTTAAACTGTAAGCAAAACACATTATGGTGCTTACAAATTGTTACTTTTCTATAAATTGAAGGTGATTATGCTAAGTATTTTTTGAATTTTCTTCCAAAAAGTACTACCTTTGCAGCGCAAACTTAAATAAGGTATATATTAATTATGGCATTAGTAAACGACCACTTCTTGAAGCTGCCGAACAATTATCTGTTCGCCGATATTGCAAAAAAGGTAAACGCCTTTAAGGCTATGCATCCTAAGGTGGATGTCATTTCGCTGGGCATAGGCGATGTAACGCAACCATTAGCACCTGCCGTTATCGAGGCTATTCATAAGGCAGCCGACGAGATGGCCACCCGTCAGGGGTTCAGAGGGTATGGTCCTGAGCAGGGCTACGATTTTCTGCGCGATGCTATCTTGAAAAATGATTTCCTGCCACGCGGTATTCACTTGGATCGCGACGAGGTGTTTATCAACGATGGTGCTAAGAGTGATACTGGTAACATTCAGGAATTGGTACGCTGGGATAACTCTATCGGCGTTACTGATCCTATCTATCCTGTTTACATCGATTCGAACGTGATGATTGGTCGTGCTGGTGTGCAAGAGGATGGCCGTTGGTCTAATGTGCTTTATATGCCTTGTAATGCCGAGAACGGTTTTGTGCCTCAGCTGCCTGATCGCCGTGTTGACGTTATCTATCTGTGCTATCCTAACAACCCCACAGGTACTGTTATCTCTAAGGCCGAGTTGCGCAAGTGGGTAAACTACGCGCTTAAGAATGATACACTCATTTTCTACGATGCTGCTTATCAGGCTTATATTCAGGATGATGAGATCCCTCATAGTATCTACGAGATTCGTGGTGCCCGCAAGTGCGCTATCGAGTTCCACTCGTACTCCAAGACGGCCGGTTTCACCGGTATCCGCTGCGGCTATACCATTGTGCCCAAGGAGGTGACGGCTGCCACGCTCACGGGCGAGCGCATACCGCTCAACCCGCTATGGAACCGCCGTCAGTGTACCAAGTTTAATGGTACCAGTTACATATCGCAGCGTGCAGCTGAAGCTATTTACACCCCCGAGGGTAAGCAGCAGGTGAAGGAAACAATCAACTATTACATGCAAAATGCCAAGAAGATGCTTACTACTCTACGTGGCTTGGGTTTCGAGTGCTATGGTGGCGAGAATGCTCCTTACATCTGGGCGAAGACCCCCGAGACCTCAAGTTCTTGGAAGTTCTTCGAAGAAATGTTGTATGGTGCCCATGTGGTTTGTACGCCAGGTGTGGGTTTCGGTCCATCAGGCGAGGGTTATGTTCGATTCACGGCCTTTGGTAGTCATGAACAGACTGACGAGGCATTGTTGAGAATAGAAAAATGGCTTAAGAAATAAGCTGTTAGTAATAAGAGAGAGTGAAAAAAAGTAGGTCATCCGACCTACTTTTTTGTTATCTTATCCACATAGTTTATAAACGCTTGGTTTACCAGTTTCACACCGCCTGGAGTGGGGTAGTGTCCTGTAAAATACCAGTCGCCAGGATGGTTGGGGCAGGCTTTGTGAAGTCCTTCGATACTCTGGAATACAAGTTCGATGGGTGCCTGCATGTCGGCTGGTCGTAACATCTCGACGATTTTCTGATTGATTTCGTCGACAGTGAAGGGCTCGTATACGGCGCGCACGCAGTTCTGCATCTGCTCCTTCGGCTTCGTTAGCTCGCGTTTGCAGGCCAGATAGGTGTCGTTTACCAATTGCCACATGCCGCGCTCTTCGATGAGAGCCATTGTGGCACGGAAAGCGCAGAACTCCTCTAATCGTGCCATATCGATGCCGTAGTAGTCGGGGTAGCGGATTTGAGGCGAACTTGATACCATTACAATCTTCTTGGGGTGTAGGCGGTCCAGAATCTTAAAGATGCTCTCCTTCAGTGTGGTGCCGCGTACAATCGAGTCGTCGATAATCACGAGGTTATCCACGCCTGCCTGCAGTGAGCCGTAGCTGATGTCGTAGACGTGGGCAGCCAGATCGTTACGTTCGCTATTGTCTGTGATAAAGGTGCGCAACTTGATATCTTTCCACACTACTTTCTCTGTACGTACGTCGCCGTGTAGTTTGCGGAACCCGTCTGTCATCCCATAAAAGGCCACCTCGGCGGTGTTGGGGATATAGGAAAAAACTGAATGGGATACATCGCCGTCGATGGCCTTTAAGATGGGTTGCGTCAGCTGTTCGCCCAGTCGTTTGCGCTCCTGGTAGATGTCGCAGTCGGAGCCGCGACTAAAGTAGATGCGCTCGAACGAGCAGGCGCTCAGTTTCTGGGCAGGCATAATCTGCTCCAGTCGGCTTTCGCCGTTCTTATGTACTATCAGTGCTTGACCTGGCATCAGTTCATGCACGTCGTTACTGTCAATATCAAATGTCGTTTGCAGCACGGGGCGTTCGCTGGCCAGTGCTATAATCTCGTCGTCGCGATAGTAGAATGCGGGTCGGATGCCCCAGGGATCGCGTACGCTGAACATCTCGCCACTACCTGTCAGTCCGCACATCACAAAACCACCATCGTAATGCTGCATGGTGGTGCGCAGTACGTTGGCCATCTCAATGTGGTCGTCAATATAGTTGGTAATGTCGATGCCTGTTAAGCCCTGTGCAGTGGCCTCCTGATACAGGCGCTCCACTTCGCGGTCCAGTCGGTGTCCCATGAGCTCCAGGGTGATGTATGAGTCGCCGTAGATACGTGGACTCTGTCCCTGGGCGGTCAGGAAGTCGAACACCTCGTCGATATTGGTCATGTTAAAGTTACCGCACAGACAGAGGTTTTTGGCGCGCCAGTTATTGCGTCGCAGGAAAGGGTGCACAAATGTCAGTCCGCTCTTGCCGGTGGTCGAGTATCGCAGGTGGCCCATCAGCAGCTCGCCTTTCATCTCCTCGGTCACGCGACTGAATATCTCGGTAATGGCGTTCTTGCCCTCTGCCTTTTCGCGGAACATGTACTCGGTGCCGGGCTTGTTGTTCAGGTTCACGCTGGCTATACCGGCGCCCTCTTGTCCGCGGTTGTGCTGTTTCTCCATCATCAGGTACAGCTTGTTAAAACCGTAGGCCCAGGTACCGTATTTCTTCTCGTAGTAATCCAGCGGCTTCAGCAGGCGAATCATCGCCACTCCACACTCGTGTTTCAGTTGTTCCATAGTTGCTTATTTACAGGCTTTAATGAAATTCATAAACAGTGGGTGGGGGTTTAGTACCGTAGATGAGTACTCGGGGTGGAACTGAGTACCGATGTACCAGCGCTTCTCGGGTATCTCTACGATTTCTACCAGGTTGGCATCGGGGTTGATGCCTACACACTTCATGCCCTTGGCCTCGTACTCATTCTGGTACTTGTTGTTGAACTCGTAGCGGTGGCGGTGGCGCTCCTTAATCAGTGTCTCCTCGCCGTAGGCTTCGTACACGCGGCTGCCCTTAACCAGCTCGCACTCGTAAGCGCCCAGGCGCATGGTGCCGCCCATCTCGGTAATATTCTTCTGCTCCTCCATGATGTCAATCACGTTGTGGGGTGTCTTCTCGTCCATCTCCATGCTGTTGGCATCCTTGTAGCCCAGCACGTTACGGGCAAACTCAATCACCATCATCTGCATGCCCAGACAGATGCCGAACGTTGGGATATCGTTGGTGCGGGTGTATTCGGCGGCAATAATCTTGCCCTCGATACCACGCTGGCCAAAGCCCGGACAAACCACAATGCCTGCCAGACCCTTCAGTTTCTCGGTCACATTGGCTTTGGTTATTTCCTCGCTGTTCACAAAGTGCATTTTTACCTTTACATCGTTGTAGATACCAGCTAGGTTCAGACTCTCGCGAATACTCTTGTATGCATCCTGAAGGTCGTATTTTCCTACCAGTCCGATGTGTACCTCGTTGGTGGCATGGCGCTGCTTTTCAAGGAAATCGCGCCAAGGCTTCATGGCTGGTGTCTCGCCTACGGGGATGCCAATCTTACGCATGATGGCAGCATCCAGTCCCTGATGTTGCATGTTCACGGGCACCTCGTAAATGCTGGGCAGATCCTCGCTCTGCACCACGCACTCCAGGTCCACGTTACAGAACGATGCCACCTTCATGCGCATGCCGTCGTCCAGATGGCGCTCGGTGCGCAGTACCAGGATATCGGGCTGGATACCCATGCCCTGAAGCTCCTTCACGCTGTGCTGTGTGGGCTTGGTCTTCAATTCGTCGGCGGCTTTTAAGTAAGGTACGTACGTGAGGTGTACGCATACGGCATTGCGACCCAGCTGGTAACGCAGTTGTCGGATGGCCTCCATAAATGGGGCGCTCTCAATGTCACCGATGGTGCCGCCCACCTCGGTAATGATAAAGTCGAAGCCTTCGTCCAAGCCCTCGCGCAGCATGCGGTGCTTAATCTCGTCGGTAATGTGTGGCACTACCTGGATCGTTTTACCCAGGTAGTCGCCGCGACGCTCACGGTCAATCACCGTTTTATAAATGCGTCCTGTTGTTATAGAGTTGTTTCGTGTTGTGTGTATGCCTGTAAATCGCTCGTAGTGTCCCAGGTCCAAATCGGTCTCAAAACCGTCGGCAGTCACGTAGCATTCGCCATGCTCGTAGGGGTTCAGTGTACCTGGGTCGATGTTGATATAGGGGTCGAATTTCTGTATAGTGACTTTGTAGCCGCGTGCCTGCAGCAACTTGCCTATGCTGGCTGATATGATTCCTTTGCCAAGTGATGAAACCACACCGCCTGTTACGAAAATGTACTTTGTTTCCATAAAATCAATCTATTTTATGGACTGCAAAGGTAAGCATTATTATAATAATACGCGTACATATCATAATAAATAAACAAACAAGTTCTAAGCTAACTGCATTTCTTTAGTATTGAGGTTTGTTTTTATTTCGAATTGTAAGCAAAATAACAATATTAGCTTACAGATTGTTATTTTTACGAAAAAAGTAGATAAAAACGTTACGCGTTTAGTCGTTTTGATTACAAAATGTCATACCTTTGCACTCAAAATATGACAAAAAGTAAGGTTAATGAAGGATAATATGACAAAAAGAAAGCAAACTCAAACCAAAAAAGGACTCTACCAGAGCGACTATGAGCATGATGCTTGCGGCGTGGGTATGGTGGTTAACATACACGGCGGAAAAAGTCATGATCTGGTTGACAATGCACTGAAGGTGCTTGAGAACATGGAACACCGTGGCGCCGAGACACGCGACAAGACCGGTGATGGTGCGGGTATCATGGTACAGATACCCCACGAGTTTATTTTGTTACAGGGTATCCCTGTGCCCGAGAAAGGTAAGTATGGCACAGGTTTGGTTTTTCTGCCTAAGGCTGCGAGTAAGCGAGAGCAGGGCCAAACAAGTTTGAGCTCTGCCGAGCGTGAGCAGGCTCGACCGGAGGTCAACGACGAGAGGCAGCAGCAGATCCTGAGCGTGATGATCGAGGAGATTGAGCGTGAGGGACTGCAGCTGATGCATCTGCGCACGGTGCCCACCAATCCTGAGGTGCTGGGTGTGGCTGCCCGCGAGGTGGAACCCGACATTAAGCAGATTTTTGTAACGGGCGTAGCTGAGGACGATGTGCCTGTGTTTGAGCGTATATTATATAAAGTACGCAAGCGCATAGAGAACCGCATCAATGATGAGGATTTTTATCTCTGTTCGCTGTCGAGCAAAAATATTATCTACAAGGGAATGCTTACCAGCGGACAGCTGCGACGCTATTTCCCCGATCTTTCTAACGATTACTTTACGAGCGGACTGGCCTTGGTTCACTCGCGTTTCTCTACCAATACCTTCCCCAAATGGAAGCTGGCACAGCCCTTCCGACTGCTGGCCCACAACGGTGAGATTAACACCATTCGTGGCAACCGCGGCTGGATGAAAGCAAGAGAGAGTGTGCTCAGCAGCGAGGCGCTGGGTGATATCAAGGACCTTCGCCCCATCGTGCAGGAGGGCATGAGCGACTCGGCCAGCCTCGACAACGTGTTCGAGTTCCTCATGATGAGCGGACTCTCGCTGCCGCAGGCTATGGCCATCCTGGTGCCCGAGAGCTTTAACGATAAGAATCCTATTTCAGAAGATTTGAAAGCCTTCTACGAATATCACTCTATCCTGATGGAGCCGTGGGACGGTCCTGCCGCACTGCTGTTTAGCGATGGTCGCTACGCAGGCGGAATGTTGGACCGCAACGGTCTGCGCCCCAGCCGCTACACCATCACCAAGCAAGGTATGATGGTGGTAGCCTCTGAGGTTGGCGTGATGGACTTTGAACCCGGCGACGTGGTTTCGAAGGGACGCCTGCAGCCAGGAAAGATTCTGCTGATTGACACCCAGGAAGGCAAGATTTACTACGATGGCGAGATTAAGGAGAAGCTGGCCAAGGCTCATCCTTACCGCGAGTGGCTGGCCGAGAACCGCGTGCAGCTTGAGAAACTGAAGAGCGGACGTAAGGTTGACAACGGCGTGAGCGACTTGCAGCAGAAGCTGGTTACCTTCGGATTTGGTCAGGAGGATATCGACAAGACTATCATTCCTATGGCCACAGCTGGACAGGAGCCTGTAGCTGCGATGGGTAACGACACTCCGCTGGCCGTTATCAGCGACCGTCCACAGGTGCTGTTCAACTACTTCCGTCAGCAGTTTGCGCAGGTTACCAACCCTGCCATCGACCCTATCCGCGAGGAGCTTGTAATGAGTCTTACCGAATACATCGGTGCTGTAGGTACCAATATCCTGACACCCGATGCATCGAACTGTAAGATGGTACGTTTGCCGCAGCCAGTTTTAACCAACACACAACTTGATATACTTTGTAACATCCGCTACAAGGGCTTCAACACCAAGAAGTTGCCTATCGTGTTTGAGATGGCTAAGGGTGAGGAAGGTTTGCGCCAAGCTTTGGACGACTTGTGCCATCAGGCCGAAGCCAGTGTAGACGAGGGTGTTAACTACATTATTCTGAGCGACCGCGACTTGGACGATACCCATGCCGCCATCCCATCGCTGTTGGCCGTTAGTGCTGTTCACCACTACCTGATTAGCGTAGGTAAGCGCGTGCAGACAGCCCTAATTGTTGAGAGCGGTGAAATTCGTGAGGTGATGCACGCGGCTCTGCTGCTGGGTTACGGTGCCAGCGCCCTGTGTCCATACATGACGTTTGCCGTGCTCGACGATCTGGTGAAGCACCACAAGATTCAGGAGGAGTACGCTACTGCCGAGAAGAACTACATCAAGGCCGTGGACAAGGGCTTGAAGAAGATTATGAGTAAGATGGGTATCAGTACCATCCGCAGCTACCGCGGTGCCAAGATTTTTGAGAGCATCGGACTGAGCGAAGACCTACTGCGCCGTTACTTCGGTACCGAGGTGAGCACCATTGGTGGTGTGGGTCTGAAGGAGATTGCCCGCGATGCTATCGCATTGCATGAGGCTGCCAAGGAGCAGACACTGCTACAGAACCAGGGACAGTTTGCATGGCGTAAGGATGGTATCAAGCACGCTTGGAACCCAGAAACTATTGCTAAGCTTCAGTTGGCTACCCGTCAGGGTAACTACGATAAGTTTAAGCAGTGGGCTAAGCTGGTTGACGAGAAGGAGAGTCCCATCTTTATCCGCGACTTCTTCGGATTCAAGAAGGCTGCCAAGCCAACCCCAATCGACGAGGTTGAAAGCGTAGAAAGCATTGTTAAGCATTTTGTTACAGGTGCCATGAGTTTCGGTGCCCTGAGCATCGAGGCCCACGAGGCACTGGCACTGGCCATGAACAAGCTGGGCGCCCGCAGTAACACCGGTGAGGGTGGTGAGGACAACGCACGCTACCACTCGGAGGTTGACGGTGTAAGCCTGAGCTCGAAGACCAAGCAGATTGCCAGTGGACGTTTTGGTGTAACCGCCGAGTACCTGGTGAATGCCGAGGAGATACAGATTAAGGTGGCACAGGGTGCTAAGCCTGGTGAGGGCGGACAGCTGCCTGGCTTTAAGGTTAACGAGATTATCGCCAAGACACGTAATGCCATCCCCGGTATCTCGCTTATCTCGCCTCCACCACATCACGATATCTACAGTATCGAGGACCTGGCACAGCTCATCTTCGACCTGAAGAATATCAACCCCACAGCTGCCGTAAGCGTAAAGCTGGTGGCCGAGAGTGGTGTAGGAACCATTGCCGCTGGTGTGGCTAAGGCCAAGGCCGACCTGATTGTAATCAGTGGTGCCGAGGGTGGTACTGGTGCCAGCCCTGCATCAAGTATGCGATTTGCAGGTATCAGTCCTGAAATCGGACTGGCTGAGACCCAGCAGACACTGGTGATGAACGGTCTGCGTAATCAGGTTCGCCTGCAGACCGACGGACAGCTGAAGACAGCCAAGGACGTGATTATCATGGCGATGCTTGGTGCCGACGAGTTCTCGTTCGGAACACTGCCCCTGATTGTGCTGGGTTGTGTGATGATGCGTAAGTGTAACACCAATACCTGCCCGATGGGTGTGGCTACCCAAAATCCCGAGCTGCGTAAGCATTTTGAGGGTAGAGCCGAGTACGTGGTTAACTTCTTTACCTTCCTGGCCGAGCAGGTACGCGAATACCTGAGTGAAATCGGTGTGAAGAGTCTGAAGGAGATTATTGGACACACCGAGTTGATTGAGGTGAACACCGAGAACGCTACCGATAAGCAGAAGACCATCGACTTTGCCCGCTTGCTGCACAAGCCTGCAACCGACAAGGCTCTGTACTGGGATCGTGGCGCCTACACCAAGGTAACAGGTGTGAAGGACGAGGAGATGATTCGTGCTGCACAGAAGGCTATCGAGAATCAGGAAGAGGTAACACTCGACTATGCCATCAAGAATACCGACCGCGCTGTGGGTACCATGCTGAGTGGTGTGATTGCCCAGAAGTATGGCGAGGCTGGACTGCCCGACGGAACCATCAAGATTAAGTTCAAGGGTTCGGCTGGTCAGAGTTTCGGTGCCTTTGCCGTGAAGGGACTGGATTTGCGCCTCGAGGGCGAGACCAACGACTACTTCGGTAAGGGTCTTTCAGGTGGTCGTATCTCTATTCTGCCTCCTGCCCGCAGGAGCGACGACTTTAAGGCTGAAGAAAATATTATCGCAGGTAACACCGGACTGTACGGTGCTACATCGGGCGAACTCTATATAAATGGTAAGGTAGGCGAGCGCTTCGGAGTGCGTAATTCGGGTGCCATCGCTGTGATTGAAGGTGCCGGCGACCACTGCTGCGAGTACATGACTGGCGGACGTGTGGTAGTGCTGGGTAAGACGGGCCGTAACTTTGCCGCCGGTATGAGTGGTGGTGTAGCCTATGTTTACGACCCCGATCACACCTTCGACTATTTCTGCAACATGGATATGGTTGAACTCTCGCTGGTTGAGGACAGTGTAAGCCGCAAAGAGCTGCTTGAGCTGATTCGCGAGCACTATCTGCACACAGGCTCGGCTCTGGCAGGACGTATGCTCGACGACTGGCACCGCTACATCGAGGACTTTATCCAGGTTGTACCTATCGAGTACAAACGCGTGCTCGAAGAAGAGAAGATGGCGCGCCTGCACGAGAAGATTGCCGACATCCAGCGCGACTATTAAATGGTAAATTGTAAATTGTAAAATTGTACATTGAAATGGGAAATCCAAAAGCATTTTTAGAGATACACCGCCAGGAGGCGGGTTACCGTCCGATTCACGATAGAATCCACGATTTTGGCGAGGTAGAGCAAACGCTCAGCACTCGCGAACGCAAACTGCAGGCCAGCCGCTGTATGGATTGCGGTGTGCCCTTCTGCCATTGGGCCTGTCCGCTGGGTAACAAAGCACCCGAGTGGAACGACGCCCTGTACAAAGGCGACTTTGAGTTGGCCTACCAGTTGCTGAACACCACCAACCCCTTCCCTGAGTTTACTGGTCGTATCTGTCCTGCACTGTGCGAGAAGGCTTGCGTGCTGAACCGCTTTAACCACGAGCCAACCACCAACCGCGAAGATGAGTGCGCCATTACCGAGATGGCATTCCAGGAGGGCTTTATCGTGCCTAAGACCGATATCGCCCGCAACGGAAAGAAGGTGGCTGTGATTGGTGCCGGCCCTGCCGGACTGGCTGCTGCCAACGACCTGAACCACATGGGATATACCGTTACCGTGTTTGAGAAAAACGAAGCTGCAGGCGGATTGTTGCGCTACGGTATTCCTAACTTTAAGCTGAACAAGGCCGTTATCGACCGTCGTATCGCCCTGCTGGAGCAGGAGGGTATCGAGTTTAAGTACGGTCAGACTGTAGAGGTGAACGACGCCTTTGCCAAGGAGTTCGACGCTGTGGTAATCTCAACAGGTACACCAACAGCCCGTGATCTGAAGGCTCCTGGCCGCGAACTCAAGGGCGTACACTTCGCACTCGACATGCTGTCGCAGCAGAACCGCGTGCTGGCAGGCATGGAGTTCAGTAAGGACGAGCGCGTTACAGCTAAGGGTAAGGATGTACTCGTAATTGGTGGTGGTGATACTGGTTCTGACTGTATCGGAACCGCCCATCGTCAGGGTTGTAAGAGCGTTACCCAGATTGAGATTATGCCTAAACCCGTTGAGGGGCCCGAAGACCCACAGAACCCTTGGCCCGAATGGCCTCGCACTCTGAAGACTACATCGAGTCATGAGGAGGGCTGCACCCGCCGTTGGAATATCAATACCCTGGAGTTCCTGGGTAAGGACGGTAAACTTACTGGCGTAAAGGTACAGGAGATAGATTGGAAACCAAATCCCGAAGGCGGACGTCCCATCATGGTTGAGAAGGGTAAGCCCGAGATTATAAAAGCTGAACTGGTATTGTTGGCTATGGGATTCTTGAAGCCAGAGCATCCGCAGTATGCTGATAATGTGTTTGTGTGTGGCGATGCGGCCAATGGCGCCTCTCTCGTAGTGCGCGCTATGGCTAGCGGCCGCCAAACGGCCCAAAAAGTGAACGTATTCCTGTCTAAATAGTTAAACATGAAAGTTCATTTCACCAAGATGCACGGCTGTGGTAACGACTACATCTATGTTGATACCACGAAGTACAATATACCCGACCCTGAGGTGGCCTCCATTAAGTGGAGCCACCGCCACAAGGGCATCGGTTCCGATGGACTGGTGCTTATTGGCAAGTCAACCGTATCTGAGGCTGACTTTACCATGCGTATTTTTAATGCCGACGGTAGCGAGGCTATGATGTGCGGTAATGCCAGCCGCTGTATTGGTAAGTACCTTTACGAGCGCGGCATGACCAATCAGACAGAGATTTGCCTGCTCACCCTCTCGGGTGTTAAGGTGCTCAGTTTGCATGTAAACGGTGGTATTGTAGAGAGTGTTACCGTAGATATGGGTGAGCCCGTGCTCGAAAATGAGTCGCAGTTTTTGTCGTCACGTTGCCCCGGTCACGGCACATTCGTATCAATGGGCAATCCTCATTACGTGATATTTACCGATGATGTAGATCAGGTAGGTGAAACGGGTAGGGCCTTGGAGCATCATCCTGCATTTCCCCAGCGCTGCAACATTGAGTTTGCCCGTGTTGAGCCCGACGATAGTTTGCGTACTCGTGTTTGGGAGCGTGGCAGTGGTATTACTCAGGCTTGCGGTACTGGCGCCTGTGCCACCGCTGTGGCCGCTGCACTTACAGGTAAGGCCGGACGTACATCGCAGATTGTGATGGATGGCGGCACGCTTACCATCGAGTGGCGTGAGAGTGATAACCACGTGTACATGACTGGCCCAGCCGAGTTTGTGTGTGATGGCGAAATCGCCTTATAAAAGGTATTAGTTAAATCCCGTATTTTGATTACAATCTGTAAGAAAATGCATGTACAGAACTTACAATTTGTAATTTTGTTGTAAAAACAAGATAAAAAGTGTCGATAAAATAGGTAATTTACTTTCAATTTGTAGTACCTTTGCATCGAAATCATAGCAAAGTGTAAGCAAATTGTATAACAACATAAACAGTAATTATGGAAGCATTAAGATTTCAGGTTGTCGGCGAGGCTTTTAAGAAGAAGCCACTCGACGTAAAAGCACCAAGTGAGAGACCTTGCGAGTATTTTGGCAAGAAGGTCTTTAATCGTGAGAAAATGTACAAGTACCTGCCCAAGGATGTGTATGAGAAGATGGTTGACGTTATTGATAATGGCGCACGTTTGGATCGTACGGTTGCCGATGCAGTAGCTGCAGGCATGAAGCAATGGGCCACCGAAAATGGCGTTACTCACTATACTCACTGGTTCCAGCCCCTGACTGAAGGTACTGCCGAGAAGCACGACTCATTTATTGAGCATGATGGCAAGGGTGGTATGGTTGAAGAGTTTAGCGGAAAGCTGCTCGTTCAGCAGGAGCCTGATGCTTCTTCATTCCCCTCTGGTGGCATCCGTTCTACATTCGAGGCACGTGGTTATTCCGCATGGGATCCCACTTCTCCAGTTTTTATTATAGATGATACGCTTTGTATCCCCACAGTATTTATCAGTTATAGCGGCGAGGCTCTCGATTACAAGGCTCCGCTGAAGCGTGCGCTTCATGCAGTGAATGTGGCTGCTACTGATGTTTGCCATTACTTTGATCCTACTGTGAAAAAAGTAACCTCAAACCTCGGATGGGAACAGGAGTATTTCCTCGTGGATGAAGGACTCTACGCTGCTCGCCCCGACCTGCTGCTGACTGGTCGTACCCTGATGGGACACGACTCTGCCAAGAATCAGCAGATGGACGACCACTACTTTGGCGCAATTCCTGAGCGTGTAGCTGCTTTTATGCGCGACCTCGAGATTCAGGCTCTTGAGCTCGGTGTTCCTTGTAAGACCCGTCACAATGAGGTGGCTCCCAATCAGTTCGAGCTGGCACCTATCTTTGAAGAAACAAACCTGGCAGTTGATCATAACATGATGTTGATGTCGTTGATGAAGCGCATCGCCCGCAAGCATGGTTTCCGTGTATTGCTGCATGAAAAGCCATTTGCTGGCATCAACGGGTCTGGTAAGCACAATAACTGGAGTCTGTCTACTGACAATGGCATTCTGTTGCATGCACCTGGTAAGACGCCTGAGGCTAACCTGCGCTTTGCAACCTTTATCGTAGAGACCCTGATGGGTGTTTACAAGCATAACGGACTGCTTAAAGCATCTATCATGAGTGCAACCAACGCTCATCGTCTGGGTGCTAACGAGGCTCCCCCAGCCATCGTATCTTCGTTCCTCGGAAAGCAGGTTAGCGAGTTGCTCGACCACATTGAAATGGCCGATAAGGACGATATCCTGGCTATGGCAGGCAAGCAGGGTTTGAAGATGGATATCCCAGAGATTCCTGAACTGCTCATTGATAACACCGATCGTAACCGTACTTCTCCATTCGCCTTCACTGGTAACCGTTTCGAGTTCCGTGCCGTAGGTTCTGAGGCAAACTGCGCCAGCGCAATGATTGCCCTGAACGCTGCTGTTGCCGAGGCTTTGGTAGAGTTCAAAAAGCGTGTGGATGCTCGTATTCCTGAGTTCGAGAAGAAGTTGGCTGGTACAGGTCATAGCGCAACTTTCCACGCTATTATCGACGTGTTGCGCGAGGATATCAAGACCTGTAAACCTATTCGCTTTGATGGCAACGGTTATTCAGACGAGTGGGTTATTGAGGCCGAGAAGCGCGGTCTGGACGTAGAGAAGAGCTGTCCAAAGATCTTTGAGCGTTATCTCGACGAGGCTAGCATCAAGATGTTTGAGAGTCTGGGTGTAATGACCAAGAAGGAGCTTGAGGCACGTAACGAGGTGAAGTGGGAGACTTACACCAAGAAGATTCAGATTGAGGCTCGTGTACTGGGTGATCTGTCGATGAATCACATCATCCCAGTGGCAACCCGTTACCAGAGTGAGTTGCTAAGTAACTTGAACCATATGGCAGTAGTATTCCCTATCGATACCGCCGATAAACTCTCGGCTCGTAACAAGAAAATCATCCAGGAGATTGCTGAACGTACCTTTGCCATTGAGAAGGGTGTAGAGGAACTGGTTGAAGCACGCAAGAAGGCCAACAAAATTGCCGACGAGCACGAGAAGGCTATTGCTTATCATGATACAGTAGAACCACATCTCGACAGCATTCGCTATCAGATTGACAAACTTGAGCTGATTGTTGACGATGCACTGTGGCCACTGCCTAAGTACAGAGAATTGCTGTTCATCCGATAATCGATAAATCAAACAATTCTTTTTTTGGTTGTTTGAAAATCGCGATTGAGCGAAGAAGCCATGCAAGTTGGCTTGTAGATGGCTGAATCGTGAGCGATTTGTTAAAGTTTGCTTTGGGGCTCGATACTGAGATAGTATCGGGTCCTTCTTTTTTATCGTTTACGGGCAATCACATAAATGATAACGGGGGCACCGATGAGGGGGGTGACGGCGTTTAGGGGGATGACACCACTCTCGCCTGGCAGATAGCAGATGAGATTACATATTAAGGCAACTACCGAACCGCAGAGTAAGGTGGCGGGGAGCAGTTGACGATGGTTGTCGGTGGTGAGCAACAGGCGGGCGATGTGGGGGACAGCCAATCCGATAAAAGCTACAGGACCGCAGAAGGCGGTGGTGATAGCAGTGAGCAGGCCAGTTACTATCAGCAACCAGTTGCGAACACGCAGAATGTTTACGCCTAAGTTCTCGGCATAACGATCGCCCAGCATCAGGGCATTCAGAGGTTTTATCAATAATAAAGCGCCTAAAAGGCCTGTTAGCGTTACAATCGCAAACACAGGCATATTGGCCATCGACACACCACCAAACGAGCCCATACCCCATACCATATACGATTTTACACCCTCGTCGGTAGCAAAAAAGTTAAGTAGCGATATAGCCGAGTTGCTGATGTAGCCAATCATAATACCTATAATTAATAGCATCACACTATTGCGAACCAAGGTTGAGAAGAAAAAGATGATGGCCATCACCGTCATGGCGCCCACAAAGGCAGCCAGCAGGATGGCGGCAAAACCTGTTATGCTGACCGAACCTACAGAAAGTCCGCCACCTAAAAACAACATGACCAATGCCACACCTAATCCAGCACCGCTGTTTACACCAAATACACTGGGACCAGCCAGCGGGTTGCGGAAAGCCGTTTGCAGCATCAGTCCGCTTACAGCCAAAGCAGCACCACATAAGGTGGCTGTGATGGCTTGGGGCAATCGCGACTCTAAAATGATGAACTGCCACGAGGCTTTGGCGGCTTCGTTACCCAGAAGAATACTCACTACGTCGCCTGTAGGAATCGATACCGATCCCAATAACAGATTGAGGGCAAAGAGTACGATGACCACTAATCCCAATCCTATGCAATAAACAGAACCTTTGTTCATACAGTGGGCAAAAATACAAAATAATTATCAATTATGAATTATCAATTATCATTTTTCTACGCCATTCGTCACAAAATTACCGTTTATCACACCGTTCGTCACAAATCTGCACAGAATATCCCCAAAATTTGGAGTGTGTTGCAACTATATCTACTTTTGCAACGTCAAAACGACAAAGCTCGAGTTGCAAAATTTAATTGATGAAAGTTATGAAAAAGTTAAGTTTTAGACTGATGGCCCTGATGGCCACAATGATGATGACGCTGACAAGTTCCGCTAAGACACAGGACTGGGGCGGACGCGTGATAGATGAGAATGGCGAACCCATGCCATTTGTAAATGTAGTGCTGCTGTCGCTGCCTGACTCGGCCTTTGTGCAGGGTGCGATGACCAACGAACAAGGCGTGTTTAAGATTGTAACTGATGTAAACGAGGGCTTGTTTAAGGTAACGAGCGTAGGCTATCAGACCTTATATATTAAGGCCGGACAGGATCTTACCCTCCAGATGAAAGAGGATAACCAGCTGTTGAAAGAGGTGGTAGTAAAAGGTCAGTTGCCTAAAACTCATGTTAAAGGCGATGCCATGCGTACTACTGTGGCAGGAACCATCCTTGAAAAAGCCGGAACCGTGAGCGATGCTTTGGCAAAGATTCCTTCGCTCGAAGCCGAGCGCAATGGTGCAGTAAAAGTGCTGGGTCGTGGCGATGCCGAGGTGTATATCAATGGCCGTAAGGTGCAGGATATCTCTGAGTTGTCGCGCTTGCGTTCCGATCAGGTGCTACATGTAGATGTGGTTCAGAATCCAGGAGCCCGCTATGCCGCATCAACTAAGGCTGTGGTTCGCATTACGTTGAAGAAGGCGCAGGGTGAGGGTATCAGTTTCCAGGATAATGCTGGTGGCATGTATCAGTATGGTCATACGCTTACCAATAACCTCGATGTGAATTATCGTACTGGCGGATTGGATCTAACAGCATCGTTCTGGACTGGCAGATATGGTCACAGCAAGTCGTTACAGGAGGATGATATGTATTATATGGTGCCAAATGGCAATGGCAAAGATGTGGTTACCGGCTATACCAAGCAGGAAACCAAACAGATATGGAAAGGTCTCTCGCCACAGCTTCAGGTAAACTACATGATTGACGAGAACCATAGTTTGGGTGCTTTCTACAAGTACGACTATCACCCCAGTGGCAGCCTGACCAGCGATTTTAACACCGACGAGTATCAGAATGGCGTCTTTATGGAGCGTTCGGAGAGTAAAATTAACCAGGATGATAAGTTTAAGAAACACATCTTTAATGCCTATTATAATGGTAAGATTGGTAAGTTGGGTATCGACCTGAATATCGACGGACTTTTCGACGATACCGAAACTCCAGGCAATACCAGCGAGTTTGCCACATCGCCTACTGGCGAGAAAACGCAGCGCACTATCAATAGCAATACCAAGAGCGGTAATAATTTCTGGGCTTCGAAGCTTATCTTCAGCTATCCATTGCTGCAGGGTAACCTCTCTATCGGTGGTGAATATAGCTACAATCATCGTACCGATGCCTACTCGTTTACCGCCTCTGAGGCAGTGCCTGTAACAGCTACCGATACAGAGATTAACGAGAAGTCGGAGGCCGCCTTTATCGAATATGGACATCAGTTCGGAAAGCTGTATGCCCAGGTTGGTTTGCGTTACGAGCATCTGAAGAACGACTATTATAACTTTGGTAAGCGTATGGACGATGAGAGCCGCGACTATGGCGACTGGTTCCCCACCGCTACCCTCTCGGCGCCTATCGGTAAGGTTCAGCTGGCACTCTCTTATCGTCGCGATATCAAGCGCCCAGCCTACAGCAGCTTAACAAGCTCTACCATCTATCTGAACCGTTATGCCTATCAGAGTGGTAACCCATATCTACGCCCCACTTACACTCACAGTTTAGAGCTGAACGTAAACTATAAGTGGATGGGAATGAGTATGAACTACTCGCGTATTAAGGATTTGGAGACGATGTCGTCAGAACCCTTCCCTGGTGCCGATGATCCGCTGGTATGCCTGGTTCGTCCCATCAATACCGAGGAGGACTTCAATCAGCTGGGCCTGAATCCCTATGCCAGTCCGGTTATTGGCTGTTGGCATCCTACCTGGTACGTCTATGTTCAGTTCCAGGATTACAAGGCGCCTCGTGCAGATGGTTCTACCATCACCCTCAATCATCCTTATTGTCAGGTAGGTTGGAATAATACCATCCAGCTGTCAAAGGGTTGGCGCATTAATGCTGGATTGAGTTATGTGCCTAAGGGTGATGCTAATAACTTCCGTATTCATAAGCAGCAGTTCCGTTCTAACCTTGGTGTACAGCGCGACTTCAACCTGCGCCGTTTGGGTACGCTTACTGCCGATGTACGTTGCAATGATATCTTTAATACCGATAAGACTAACGCCACCTTGTTTGGTCAGCGTGAGTTGACTGTTCGCAATCCAGCCCGTCGTACCTTCATGCTCGACCTGACTTGGAAGTTCAACGAGGCTCACAGTAAGTATCGTGGAAAAGGTGCTGGCGAAAAGCAGAAGGCACGTATGTAATCCATCAATAAGAAGCATACTTCGCACCACTTCATCCTTGAATATCTGCAGATGAAGACGTTCTAGGGACAGACTTTCGACCTGCGTTCCCACGAGATTGTCGACAAATTCACCTCGCTCACATTCCCCAATATTGCCTATCGTGTGGAGTTCTGATGGCGGATAATCATCCCATTCATCACATTTTTGTACAGAATATCCCTAATATTTGGCATGTGATGTAGTTATTTATATCTTTGCAGCGTCAAACAATCGAAATGTGGAATTTCAAAAATAAGAGAGTTATGAAACCAAGAACGATTATCGGATTAGTTTTAGTTGTGGGCGGCCTGGTTAAGCTGGCTACCATCTGGGGAATTATTCATTGGGAGTGGTTCGAAACCATGACTGAAGGTCCTTGGAGCATGTACTTCAGCATCTGTTTGATAATATATATAGGTGCGCATCTGATTGTCGATAGTTATCGTCGCGACCCCGACCAGTGGTTGCAGCGCCCTCTGCCCATTGGCGAGGATGGCAAGCGTATTTGTTGTAGCGTGCATTATGGTGGCGATGAGTATATCTTCCGTGGCGAGCAGTTTCATGGTGCCCGTCTCGACGCTTTCTGTGGCGGTATCCGTATGGACTTGCGCGAGGCTGTGATTACAGAGGACGAGGAGATTGATATCCACACTTTCTGTGGTGGTGTCGAGCTCTTTGTGCCAGCTCATGTCAATGTATTGATAAAGAGTCGCAGTTTCATTGGAGGCGTAGGCAACTCAACCGTGCATGTGCCTGATAAGGATGCCCCTTGTCTACACGTCGTAGCCAGTAACTTCTTTGGGGGAGTTGATGTCAAAAACTAGTATGAAGTTTTGTTAATATCAAGTTAGAATAAATTTCTAAAAGGCAGTATTCGTCGCGATGATGCGTGCTGCTTTCATGGTAAGAACAAATATCGTTGAACTAATTATAGATTACGAAGTATGAAAAAAATGTTTTTTGCTGTAGCTATGGCCCTTGTTAGTTTGGCCGGCTCAGCACAAGATCTGAAAGCGAACATGGACCCGAGTGTTAAACCTGGCGACGACTTCTGGCAGTATGCCGTTGGCGGCTGGCTCAAGGCCAATCCGCTGGATAAACAGCATGCTGAGAATGGTGCGTTTACCGACTTGGAGGAGCTGAACAACGATCGTATTAAGGAACTGATTATGAAGTATGCCGAGAAGCAGATGCCACAGGGAACCGACGGACAGAAGATAGGTGCTCTCTATCGCTTATATATGGATAGCGTAAGCCGCAATAAGATGGGCTACGAGCCAATCAAGCCCTACCTCAAGCAAGTACGCGACGTTAAAAACCGCGAGCAGTTGCTTAAGCTGATGTGCGATTTCGATGCAAAGGGATTCAATACCGCTCCATTCGGTATCAGTCTGTCACTCAATCCATTCAACTCGTCAGAGTATATGATTGGTGGCGGTCATGGTGGTGCCTCGCTGCCACAGGAGTACTATGCCAACCCTAACGAGCAGCAGAAGAAGACAGTTGAAGCCAAGAAGGCCATGTATAAGGATTTCTTCAAGATGGTAGGCTACAGCGAGAAAGAGGCTCAGAAAAAGATGGAGGCCGAGTGGGGCATCGAGCACGCTATCGGCATTAAGACCCTGAATCAGGTTGAGCGCCGTAATCCCATGGCTACTATCCACATCATGCCTTGGCAGCAGTTGCTGAACGATTTCAAGGGTATCGACTGGGTGGGTTATCGCGATGCCTTAGGTATGCCAAAGGATATCGATCAGGTGAACATCAGCCAGTTGGAGCCTCTGCACGAGGTTGAGAAGATTCTGGCCAACACCAGCCTCGACGATCTCAAGTCGTATGTCGAGCTTCAGATTATCCGCTCTTACAGCGGTTTCCTGAGCGATGCTTTCGAGGATCGTGCTTTCGAGGCCCAAAAGGCCATCAGTGGTGTACAGGAACAGCAGCCCCGTTGGAAGCGTGCTGTTTCAACCATCAGCGGTAGTCTGGGCGAAACCATCGGTAAACTGTACGTTCAGGAGTACTTCCCCGAGAGCAGCAAGCAGCGTGTGATACGTTTGGTTAAGGACCTGCAGCAAGCCTTTGAGGACCGTTTGAAGGAGAACACCTGGATGAGCGATAGCACCAAGGCCAAGGCGCTCGAAAAGCTGCACGCCATGCATATTAATGTAGGTTATCCTGATAAGTGGGAGGATATGGAGAAGTTTGTGGATATCCGTGAGAACGAGAATCTGGTTGAGAACTTCATCCGTATCACTCAGGAGGCACGCGCTGCTATGTTCCGTAAGTACTGGCACCAGCCTGTTGATAAAACCCGCATGGTTTGCACACCTCAGACTGTTAATGCCTTCTATCATCCCCTCTTCAACAGCATCAACTTCCCTGCAGCCATCTTGCAGCCACCGTTCTTTGATGTAAATGCCGATTACGCCAGCAACTACGGTGCCATTGGGGTGGTAATGGGACACGAGATGACCCACGGATTCGACGATCAGGGTTGTCAGTTTGATAAGGATGGTAACCTGAAGAACTGGTGGACAGCTGATGATAAGACCAATTACGATGCCCGTACCAAGGTGATAGCCGACTGGTTTAGCGAGCAGGAGGCTGTGCCTGGTTTGAAGGTGAACGGACAGAAGACTCTGGGCGAGAACGTGAGCGACAATGGTGGTTTGAAGATTGCCTATCGTGCTTACGAGAACCGTATGAAGCAGGAGCCATTGAGTAATGTCGAGGGCTTCACCCCTGCACAGCGTTTCTATCTGGCCTATGCCCGTGTATGGGCTTGTAACAGCACCCCTGAGTACACCGCCATGCTGGTTAACAGCGATGTTCACTCACCTGCCCGTATCCGTGTTATGGCTGCTCTGCCTATGATCGATACCTGGTACGATGCTTTTGGCATCAAGCAGGGCGATAAGATGTTTATCCCTAAGGAGAAACGTGCATTAGTATGGTAAAGAAATATGTTGTGGTAACTGCCCTGGCACTTGTTAGTACAACAGGCAGGGCGCAGGAGCCTCAGGACTCAATAGAATCTGTAGACAAGTATTTAAATCTGAAGGAGGTCGTCGTTAAAGGCGGCCTCCCTCACACTCGTCTCAAGGGTAACGCTATGGTTACCCGTGTGGATGGTACGGTGCTGGCATCGGCAGGTACACTGGGCGACTTGCTGGTAAAGGTGCCAGGCATGACTGGTACCGATGAGGCTCCCGAGGTATTAGGCAAGGGTACGCCTCTTATCTATATTAACGGTCGTAAGATGCGCGACGACAGCGAACTGAAGCGCCTACGCAGCGAGGACATTCGCGATGTAGAGGTGATTAACAACCCAGGAGCCCAGTACGATGCACAGATACGTGCCGTGGTGCGTATCAGAACCAAGAAGCAGAAGGGTGAGGGTCTGGGACTGAATGCCACACTCTCGAACGAGCGCGATCTGCGTTACGATTTCGACCGTCCACAGGTAAAGCTGGGGGCCAACTACCGCAAGGATGGGGTAGATGTGTTCGGACAGGTATATTTCTACCATCAGGACTACCGCCAGTACAGTACGATTGAGGATAAGACCATGACCGATGTGAAGACATTTTATCAGCATGGCCCTTACACCATGACGTGGAAGTACAACCAGCTGAACTATAGTGCTGGTGTGAACTGGCAGCTGAACGAGAACCACTCATTAGGTGCGCGCATAGACCTGACACACCGCCCCAAAAGCGGTACCAACCAGGTGATATACGATGAGGATGTGATAGAGAATAACGTGAAGATCGACCATCTGTACTCGCACCAGACCAGCAAAGAAAGCAAACCTCTGGGCATACTCACCAATACCTATTACAATGGTAAGGTGGGCAAGTTAGGTATCGACTTTAACTTCGACTTTATGAAGGGGGGTACCGATACCGACCGCGAGAATGTGGAGCTGAGTCAGATTCAGAACGACTATGTGCTCAGTAAGTCGGGTACCAACAGCCATCTGTATGCCGCCAAGCTGGTGCTGTCGTACCCCATCTGGAAGGGTTCGCTGGATGCAGGAACCGAGATGAGCTTTGTGAAGCGTAATAACACATACTGGATTGACAAGGCTACCATTGCCAATACCGATGCCGACATTAAGGAGAATAACATGGCGGCCTTCGCCGAGTATGGTTGCGACTTTGGCAAATGGGGACAGGCCAGTGCTGGTTTGCGTTACGAGCATACGCTGTTGGATTACGACGATGCCAGCAACGACGACTATCTGCACCGTTCGATGGACGAGTGGTTCCCCACTGTTTCGTATGCAGTGACGCTTGGTAAGGTGCAGGCTGGACTCTCCTATAGTTTTAAGACCGAACGCCCCAGCTTTTTTGCCATGAACGATGCCGTTACTTACATCAGTCGCTATACCCTGCAGGCAGGTAACTCGCAGTTGAAGAATGAGCGTATCCGCGACCTGACGCTGAACCTGGCCTGGAAGTGGATTAACCTCTCAGCCTCGTACGAACATACCAAGAATGCCATTATCCAGTGGACGGAAATCAATACAGCCCAGAAGGATGCCACACTTGTAAAGCATCGTAATCTGGATAAGCCTATCAAGGTGCTAAGTGCCTATCTGTCGCTCACACCACGTGTGGGCATCTGGTCGCTTAACGCTACGTTGGGTGTCGAGAAGCAGGATTTGTATCTGGATGTAGAGGGGCCGCACAACCACCAGTATCGTGTGTATTGCAACAAGCCCACTTATACCGTGAACGCCTTTAATACCTTTACACTCAAGCATGGCTGGCAGTTTGATGCCAACGTGATGTTCCGCTCAAAGGGTAACTCGTATATTTTCTATAACGACACCTACAGTCTGCGTTTGGGATTGGTCGTACAGAAGAGTTTCCTGAAGGACCGCTCGCTCATAGCCCGTGTGGGCGTAGTCGACTGCTTGCAGCGCCATCATGTGAACGAGGTGTGCGATCTGGGTTACAACTGGTTCAAACAGACCAATCGTTACTCAACCCATAAGTTGGTAACTACGCTCATTTACCGCTTTAACGCCACCCGCAGCAAATACAAGGGTACTGGAGCGGGCAGGGATGTGCAGGCCCGTATAGGCTCATAATCTTATCGCCGCCATCCAGTAACGAGCCTTCCATTCGCCTGAAAGGTGGGTGGCATCTTCTACCTTATTTAATATACACAAGGCGCTGTCGGCGTGTTCTCCAACAAGTGTCTCTGCTTCGCTAATAAGCTGTTTATCTGTTTTGCTGCATGCAGCTAATAGTAATACAATGAATAGATAATTAATTAGTTTCATGCCGCATGAATAAAGTAAATTAGTGATTTAACCAAGCTATTCGTCACAAAAGTATGCAGATTATCCCAAAAACTTGCTTCGTATTGCAACAATACGTATCTTTGCAACGTCAAATAGCAAATAATAAAAACGAATGTTATGAATAAAACGAGATTATTGGTTGTACTAACCATCGGTTTGTTGAGTGTTATGAGGTTGAAGGCTCAGAGTCAGCGAATGAGTGAGTTCCAGAATGAGTTCTCCAAGTATCAGACACAATACTGTGAGCTGATGCATAGTGGAAAGCATAAGGAGGCGATGGCTCCGCTGGCAAGTTGCATCGCGATGCTTGACACTACCACGATTTTCAAGGTGTCGCCCATTCCTGAGAGGGCCATCAAGGAACAGAAGGGACTTCTGTACTACGACTATGCGTGCTGCTATGCACTGGTGGGGCAAAAGAAACAGGCACTCGCGGCATTGGAGCAGTCTGTTCTGCTGGGCTACAAAGATTATAATAATATGGTGAACGACAACGACCTCCGCTCGCTGCGCAAGGACAAGAAATACCAGGCGCTACAGGCGCAGGTGAAAGACCGTCAGCCGCTGAATGTGCTGAAGAAGTCGGCCCCGTATGCAAAGGATGATGCGAAGGTAGAGTTCCGTTATCAACCCAAGAGATCGAACAATCTCTGCAAGGTTCGCGATTACTTTAAACTCGATTCTGTAGCAGGTCAGGGCGATGAACTGTCGAAGATTATCAATCTGCTGCACTTTGCCCACGACAACATCCGCCACGACGGCAGCAACCAGGCGTTTGCCGAGTTGGATGCCATCGACCTTTACAACTATTACAAGGCTACTGGCAAGGGGGTGAACTGCCGCCAGCTGGCCATATCGCTCTGCGAGATGTACCTGTCGATGGGCATTCCTGCCCGCTACGTGACCTGCATGCCTGCCGATTCGCTCGATTATGAGTGCCATGTGATTAACACGGTGTGGTCGAGTCAGTTGCAGAAATGGCTTTATATCGACCCCACGATGGATGCCTGGGTGACTGATGAGAACGGCACGCTGCTTAGCATCGCCGAAGTGCGCGAACGACTCATTAACGACCAGCCCTTGGTGCTTTGTGAGACAGCCAACTGGAACCATGAGTCGCAGCAGACAAAGGAATACTATTTGGAAACCTATATGGCGAAGAACCTGTACTACTTTGTGTGCAAGAAGCTTAACCGCTTTAATCCTGAGAGCGTCTATCGCGACAACGATCCTGAAGGTGACGTCAGACTTATACCAGTAGGCTTCGTTAACAACAATTGGAAGTGTGATACCACAACCGACCCAGAGGTATTCTGGGCAAAACCAGAATAAATAGTTACAATGGCGATAACAAGTGAGAGATTGAACCAGACTTTTAGTGAGGGCGGAGCTCAGGAGATATACCAAGAGATTAAGGCGAAAGGTGATTTTCTGGGCTTTGCCCAACGCTATGCCTTCGACACCGACTATCGTGTGGCGAGAACTGCTTTGTGGGGTCTGACCAAAGCTAAGGACGAAGAGTTGTCGGAATTGAAGGTGATATACAATGAGCTGATAGATCAGGCCATGCAGACGGAGAATTCGTCGGTGAGGCGGCTAACGCTGAACATCATCGAAAAGCTGAAAATGGACGAGGATGATTTGAGGACTGACTTTCTTGATTTCTGTTTCGAGCACATGGTCAGCATCGAAGAGTTTCCTGGCACCCAAACGCTCTGCATGAAACTCGCCTTTCGCATGTGCACCTTCTATCCAGAACTGATGGACGAGTTGAAACGTACCCTCGAAGCGATGGAGATAGATTATTATAAACCCGCCATAAAGTGTCTGCGTAAAAGGATTTTCAGTGGGCGATACAAATAAAATAGATTTTTGAGTACAAAAGAGAATATGAACATTCTGATTATAAATGGCAGTCCTCGGAAGAAGGGGCTGATTTCCCAGATGCTAGGCATCATGCAGGAGGAGGCTGAAACGCGAGGCGATACAGTGGAGATGGTCTATACCAACGACCTGACCGTGAAGCCTTGCAAAGGCTGTATGGCGTGTCGCACGAAGCAGAAATGCGTTCTCGCAGAAGATGATTCGCAGCGGGTGTTGAAGCTGATGCAGCAGGCTGATGCGATCATCATGGGTGCACCTTGCTACTGGGGCAACATCCCTGGACAGATGAAACTGATGTTCGACCGTCAGGTGTATGGCATGATGCGTGATACTAATCGTTTTCCAGAACCGCTGATGAAAGGTAAGAAGGGTATCCTTATCAGCACCTGCACTACGCCATGGCCTTGGAACATTTTGTTCAAACAGTCGCGCGGAGCTATCCGTGCCATGCGTGAGATAGCCCGCTATGCAGGTTTCAAAATCGTAAGTACCATCGAGCGTGGCGGCACAGCCATGCATCCCGCGCTGACCGAGAAAGACAAACAAAAGTGCCGTAAGGCTATCAATAAGTTGTAAATAATTAAAATCAAAAATAACAATGATTATTAGATTAGAAGATACAAAAGACTATCGTGAGGTAGAGAACCTGACGCGTGAGGCATTCTGGAACGTATATCGTCCTGGATGCACAGAGCATTACGTGCTCAATCAGTATAGAACCAATCCCGACTTTATACCAGAGCTGGATTTTGTGATGGAGGTAGATGGAAAGATCATCGGTCATGTGATGTTTTCGAAGGCCGAACTTGTGCTTGATGATGGCAGCAAGAAAGCTTCGTGGACATTCGGCCCCATCAGCATTCATCCTGCCTACAAGCGCAAGGGCTATGGTCTGAAGTTGCTGCAATATGCCTTGGATAAGGCTCGCGACATGGGTATCGGCTTTATCTGTATGGAGGGTAACATCGAGTTTTACAAACATGCAGGCTTCGACCTTGCCAGCAAACTGAACATTCACTATCATGCCGAGCCGAAAGATGCCGAAGTGCCTTATTTCCTGGCTCAGGAACTAATTCCTGGTTGGCTTAAGAATAATGGTATCGCCGAGGCAACCTATTGCCCTCCCAAGGGCTATTTTGTAGCCGATGAAAACCCAGAGGCTTTCGAGGCTTACGAAGCCAGCTTCTCTCAGAAGGAGAAAGCATTCCAAGAGGGCCAACTGCCACAGTTCTGCCAGAGTTGCGGCATGCCATTGACGCGTATCGAGGATTGCGGTACAAACGAAGACGGCAGTACCAATTTTGATTATTGCCTGTATTGCTACAAGGATGGTAAGTTTGTGCAGGAATGTACCATGGACGAAATGATAGAGCATTGCGCTCAGTTTATTGATGAGGTAAACAAGAACATGCCCAAGCCCATGACCAAAGAAGAGTATAAGCAGATGATGCAAGGTTTCTTCCCGATGCTAAAGCGATGGAGAAAATGATGGAAACGAATAGAATTATATTGCGCCCTTGGCGCGACAGTGACGCGGAGACACTGTATAAATGGGCTTCTGATCCGGATGTGGGGCCTCGTGCAGGCTGGCCACCACATCAGAGTGTGGAGGAGAGTTTGGAAACTATTCGCACTGTATTTTATGATATAACCAATACTTGGGCTATTGAGTTGAAAGAAACAGGCGAGCCGATTGGTGCTATAGGTTACGGGCCATCTTGCGAGTGCGACCTGCCGACCCGTGATGGTGAACCGCTCGTCGGCTATTGGGTGGCTAAACCCTATTGGAACAAAGGTATCTGTACGGAGGCTCTGCGCCTGATGCTAGACCATATCCGACAAACGACGGACATCAATTCGCTAATCAGTGGTCATTTCGTTGACAACCCCGCTTCAGGCCGAGTGATGGAGAAATGTGGCTTCGTCCCTACAGGTGAAACCTGCATCGATGCGAATCAGTATCAAGGTGAGAACAGGCCTATCAGAGTGTTGAGATTAGAATTGTCATCATTGCATGGTGCTACTGGCCAGGAGCTATGAGAACAATTAAACAGATTAGAGAACATATTTAAAAACGAACAAAAATAATGAAACACGAGATTATTACATTAGCCGATGTTAAGATTATCGGTATGCACAAGGAAATTGCATTCTGCAAGGGACAGGAAGAGTGCCCTAAGTTCTGGGGCGAGTATGTGGAACGCATTATTAAACCCGTCTTTATGGAACACAAGGCACCTGATCCCTTTCAGCAGGCAGCCATCGACAATGGTGTCGGAGAGTTTGGGCTCTGCACCTGCGACACTCCCAACCATAATTGTGCAACCTGTTGGGAGGCAAACTTTGGTGCTTGCAGCAAGAACACCTTTACATACGTCATTGGCGGAATATATAAAGGTGGTGGGGTGCCTGAGGGAATGCAGCTTTTCCCTATTCATAGTGGCAAGTGGCTGAAGATGCATTTCGAGGGAGGCATGAAAGCCTTTCAAGAGCAATACCAAATGTTCTATAAGGAGTGGCTGCCCCAGCACTCGGAATTCCATTGCCCCAACAACGCTATGACGATGGAATGGTACAACGGCACCGACATCGACTCGCTCAATTACCAGTGTGGCGTGATGATGCCATTGGAATAAAATAAAGGATAAGAAAGACAATGCCTATGAAACACCTGCCGAATATCCTGTCGTCGCTCCGAATTGTCGGAACTGTTGTTCTGTTGTTAAGTGATGTGTCAAGCATTCTTTTCGGGGTGCTTTACATCGTTTGCGGCATCAGCGACATAGCCGACGGGTGGCTGGCTAGGAAACTGAAGTGCGTTACCAGGACTGGAGCATTGCTAGATAGCGTGGCAGACATCTGCTTCGTAGCATGTTGTGCTTGGAAGCTCCTGCCGATACTCGAACTGCCACAATGGCTATGGTTGTGGGCAGGAGTAATCGTCGCGATTAAAGTCGTGAATCAGCTTTCAGCACTTGTGATGTATGGGCGCTGTTGCTTCCCTCACACCCTCGCGAACAAGTGGGCGGGATTCCTGCTATTCATTACGGTACCCATGACATTGTGGTCTATCGCCCCCATCTCAATAGCTGCAATCGTAGCCACATTTGCTGCTGTACAAGAGGGACATTTCATAAGACGGAACGCTCCCCGCCAAACGGGGAGGTGGCTTCCGCCGGAGGGACAATGAAACTATATTATATGATATGAGAAAGATAGTAACTATAGTTTGTGCATTGATTGCTACATCGTGTTTGGGCCAAGACCTAATATGCGACAGTACCAGCTATGGTGCGTGCATCATGCGTGATGGCTCTTTTGTTGGCATTAATGAAAACGAGCATTTTGCCATGCACAGTGTGATGAAGTTCCCGCAAGCATTATGTGTTGCCGATTATCTGAGTCGGAAAGGGCTGGATCTCGATGACACTATCGTTGTCGATAAGGCAGACCTGATGCAAGACACATGGTCGCCAATGCTAAAACGGTTTGAATGCAAAACGACCTTTTCGTATGCGCAACTGCTGGAATTGTCTCTCGGACAGAGCGACAATAATGCCAGCGAACTCCTTTTCAAGTTTTGCGGCAAGCCCAAAGCGGTAGAGAAGTACATGAGAAAACTTGGATTCCACGATATCCATATCCGTATGACAGAGGAACAGATGCACAAGAATCCGGCAAAGGCTATCGAAAACAGTTCTACCCCCACTGAGATGGTTCGTTTGTTCGAGTGGTTTTATCATCATAAAGATGACAACCGATATCTGACATTCATCTGGAAGGCGATGGCAGACTGCTCAACAGGACAGAAACGAATCCCTGCAGCCATACCTGCAGATGCTCGAATCGTACATAAGACAGGTACGGGATTCCCATCTGCTGAAGGATTGCAAGACATGAACGATGCAGGTATCATTCTCATGCCTAATGGAAGCCACGCCATTATCGCCATTTTCACCACGAATTCATCATCTGAGGCAGTGATAGCAAATATTACCAGACAACTGTTAGAACGAAGAAGATAAAGTGTTAAATCCGTGTTAAAGTATTCATTTCTCTTGACTCGTCCCTAAGGGCATGCCTTATTTTTGCAGTCGCTTAGCAAATACATCGCGCGATTATGAATTTTAAAAAGAAATTAAAAATCGGAGAGTTCTCACAGTTGATGCAGGTAACAGTTAAAACCCTGCGTCATTATGAGCAGAAGGGACTACTGGTACCTGACGAGGTGGACGAGTGGACGGGCTATCGCTATTACAGCATCGACCAGATGCAACGGCTGAAGACCATACGCGACCTACAACGTCTCGGTTTCTCGCTGGATGAGATTAAGGACCTGTGCGATTCATATTCTCACACTCCAACCATCCGCCAGCTTACTGAGAAGATAAAGGAAACAGAGGCTGAGCTGAAACTACTGATCGCCCGTCGTAACCAACTGCTCGACTGGAGGAACGCTCGCAAAGAAATGAAGACAATGGAAAAGATTAGTATTCAATCTCTGCCCGAAATCATCGTGGCAAGTCATCGTGAAGTAATTCCTAACTACG
This sequence comes from Prevotella sp. P6B4, assembly GCF_000619985.1. NCBI lineage: Bacteria > Pseudomonadati > Bacteroidota > Bacteroidia > Bacteroidales > Prevotellaceae > Prevotella > Prevotella sp. P6B4. The sequence continues at coordinate 548 of NZ_JHVE01000019.1, read as the reverse complement.
CCGCTATCGGCCCTATGTGTGTCGAGAAGATTGGTCCTGAAATGCAACGTTTAGGATGCAAGTGTCCGCCACCAGGTTACTGCTTCACCATTGAGCACAACAAGGAGTACACCCCCACCAACATCGATATCGAGTATTGCGAACAGGTGGAGGAGATGGGCGAAGACAGCGCCATTATCAAGTTCAAGCGCTTGCCAGCCGTACCCAAGGCCCTCTGCATGAAGCACGTTGGTCCTTACGAACGCTTCTACGAGTCGTTCACCGAGGCCTTCCGTTATATTGAGGAGCAGGGCTATAAGGCGGTCGGGCAACATCGTACATGCTACATCGATGGAGCATGGAACCAAGAAGACCCTGAGAAATGGCTGTCGGTGATTCAGATACCAATAGAGTAATAATTCGCCCTGATCGTCCCATATAGTTTGGGGCGGTCAGGACAAAATGAGTTACAGAATGAAAGAAATCACAATTAACCCTCAGCAGATTGCCGCATGTGGATTATATTGCGGAGCATGCAAAAAGTTCCTCAATGGCAAATGTCCAGGATG
>NZ_JHVE01000018.1:0-74084 GCF_000619985.1 Prevotella sp. P6B4 | reverse complement strand
GATATCATAGATGACCTTAAGGAGCAGGTACTTGAACATGCGGATAGGAGACTCTGCCATACGACCATTGTCTGGACAGTATTTGTCTAACAACTCTTGATAGACAAAAGAAAAATCAACGAGCCCGTTGATACGTCTCAGAAGATTGTCTTGTGGGACAACTATGTCGTACAAGGCACTATACTCACTCAATACTAACTCTTGTTGTTGCGACAGCATAAGCACTCTCTTTTATGCTGTAAAGGTACAAAAAAATCTGCACATAGCCAAATGTTTTACTGACTATGTGCAGACTGTAATTGTTAAAAAGTGCCTAATAGGACTTTTTCAGTGCCCTCCTCAATCGAGCGGGATTTCTTTTTGTATGTTAGATGAGGTGAAGTGTTCCCATCAGGTAAACCAAACCGAAACCTAATACCATCGAAACAATACCCATGATGATACCAATCTTCGACATGTCGCTCTGCTTTACGTAGCCCGTAGCAAATGCCAGTGCATTTGGTGGGGTAGAGATGGGCAGAATCATGGCTGATGAGGCTGCGATGGCCACACCGATCAGGATGGTTGATGTGCCGCCGATAGGTGCCAGCTTGTCGCCCATAGCACCGCAGACCATTGCCAGAATAGGCATCAGCAAAGCTGCTGTAGCTGAGTTTGAGATGAAGTTACTGAGCAGGTAGCAGATAGCACCACCAATCAGCAGGATGAGCAGGGGTGAGAACTCACCGAAGGGAATGCTCTCTACGGCATTGGCGGCCAAACCGGAAGAGTTAAGACCATAACCCAGTGCGAAACCACCGGCTACCATCCAGATAACACTCCAGTTAATCTGCTCAAGGTCGCGCTTATTGATAACGCCGGTCAGGGCGAAGATACAGAATGGAACCATGGCCACTGTATTGGCGTTGATGCCAGTGATCTGGTCTGAAAGCCAAAGGAGTACAGTAACGATGAATGTAATGATGACTACTGTTGACTGGAAACCCTTCTGCATGCCACCGTCGATTTTCAATTCTATCGTCTTCTGACTGAATGGGAAGAACTTAAGCAGCAAGCGCCAGCTGATGAACAGCAGTAGAATCACGAGTGGGAACATGAACATCATCCACTGTCCGAAACCAAGACCCATATTCAATCCCTCAGGATCGTTCAGATACTTCAGGGCAATAGAGTTTGGAGGTGTACCGATAGGGGTACCCATACCACCAAGGTTGGCAGCAACAGGGATACTCATGGCCAAAGCAATACGACCCTTTCCCTCGGGTGGTAACTGGTGGAACACAGGGGTGAGGAATGTCAGCATCATAGCCGCTGTGGCAGTGTTAGATACAAACATTGAGAACAGACCTGTGATGAGCAGGAAGCCCAAGAGTACCATCTCACTACGTGTGCCGAAGGGGCGGAGCAGAACTTTTGCCAACTGTGCATCAAGACCAGTCTTGGTAGCGGCAATAGCCAGTACGAAACCACCGATAAACAGCATGATGATAGGATCGGCAAACGAAGCCATCACACCTTTGTGCGAGAGCAATTTACCAACTTCGTCGGGGTTCACCATTGGTGCAATACCACTATCAGAACAGAATAGCAGCATCAGTACGATGATGGCGATAGATGTGGCCCACGAACTGACAACCTCAAGAATCCACATCAGCGTGGCAAAGGCAAAAATAGCGATGACGCGCTGCTGGATAACGGTGAGGTTCTGGATGCCGAACCACTCGGATGGCATATTCCAAAGTAATAAAGTGACGAGCGCTACCAAAGCAATCTTGATAGCACGTTTGGTACCATCAGCAGGATGGTATTTACGCTGGTGACGCATTTTGTGGTACGTCTCAACGAGATGAAATCCTTCGTAAATGTGAAACATATTGTTGTAAAGCTATAATTTAATATTTGGTTTTAAGTGAAAAAATTCGAGCGCAAAGGTAATCATTTTATTAATAATTAGAAATTAAGTGTCAGAAGAAATATCGGATAATGAGTGTATATTAACACAAAATCATCCCCATAGCCATCTGCCATGGGGATGATTGATATGTGGAGTTTACAAACTCGCGGTTTATTCTACTGTCCAGATGTCGTTGGTCTCGAGCAGCTCCTCGAAGTTGTGATATTTCTTCTGAGCAGCTACCTCAGCCAGCTGTGCGTGAACGGCATCGTTGTAGGTAGGAGCCTCAACGTCGCGAATCACACCGAGGGCGATGGGGAAACCATCCTCAGGAGTCATCATAGCGAGTTTCAGCTGCAGGGTGTTATCCTCGCAGTGAGCATCGTGAACCAGTACATCGTCGATGGTGTAACCGTCCTTGCCAATCTCTACCACCTTCAAGCCGAAGCCCTGCTGTACAAGTCCGAACTCATTGTTCTCACCGAATACGAGCTTCTCGCCGTGACGTACATAGATGGCGTTCTTCTTACGGCCCTCGTTGTTGTAAACCACATCGTGGCAGTGGTCGTTGAAGATAACACAATTCTGCAGAACCTCAGTTACACTTGCACCTTTGTGCTCGTAAGCTGCCTTCAGAACCTCAACAGTTCCCTTTGCATCGGTAGCCACGCAACGGGCGAAGAAGTGTCCGCGAGCGCCGAAGCAGAGCTCTGCAGGGCGGAAGGGATCCTCAACGGTTCCGTAAGGGCTCGACTTTGATACGAAGCCGCGGGGTGAGGTGGGTGAATACTGACCCTTGGTCAGACCGTAGATGCGGTTGTTCAGGAGAATCATGTTCAGGTCGATGTTACGACGGTTGGCATGGATGAAGTGGTTACCACCGATAGCCAGTCCGTCACCATCACCAGATACCTGCCAAACAGTCAGGTTGGGATTAGCTACCTTAGCACCGGTAGCGATGGCAGCGGCACGACCGTGGATGGTGTTCATGCCGTAGGTAGCCATATAGTGAGGCAGACGGCTTGAACAGCCGATACCAGAGATGACTGCTACGTTCTCGGGAGCTACGCCAATCTCGGCCATAGCCTTATGGAGTGAAGCCAGGAAGAAGTGGTCACCACAACCAGGGCACCAACGAGGCTGGCCTTTCTTGAAATCTTGTGCTGTATAACTCATAATTGTTTACTTCTTTAAAATGTCCTCGAATGCGTTCACTAACTCTTCTACTACGAAGGGCTGACCCTTTACCTGATTGAACTGGTAAGGTACAAAGCCATCAACCTTCATGCGAAGGTAGGCAGCCAGCTGACCCATGTTCTGCTCGGCTACTACCACCTTCTTGTACTTCTTCAGTACGTCGGCAGTGTTCTTTGGCAGGGGGTTCAGATACTTGAACTGTGCCTGAGCCACCTTGTAGCCCTTAGCTTTCAGCTCATCCATAGCAGAGTGCAGGTGGCCGTAGGTAGAACCGAAGCCTACAATCAGCAGGTCGGCATCGGCGTCGCCGTCAACTTCGAGGTCGGGCACCTGGATATTGTCAATCTTCTGCTGGCGCAGACGAGTCATCAAATCATGGTTCTCTGGGTTGGTAGAGATAGCACCGGTGTTAGAGTCCTTCTCCAGTCCGCCCAGGATGTGAGCAAAGCCCTCACGACCAGGAACAGCCCAGTAGCGGGTGCCGTTCTCTGCACGCATGTAAGGTGTCCACTTTCCCTTCAGCTCCTCGGGAACGTATGGAGGATTGATGGCATCGAGCTGAGCCATCTGTGGCAGCTTGAATGCGCCAGAGCCATTAGCGATATAAGCATCGGTGAGCAGTACTACTGGTGTCATGTGCTCGAGAGCCATCTTAGCAGCCTGATAAGCAGCGTCGAAACAGTCGGCAGGACTGGTAGCGGCCAGCACTGGCATAGGGCTTTCACCATTACGTCCGAACAGAGCCTGCAGCAGGTCGGTCTGCTCACTCTTGGTTGGCAGACCAGTAGCAGGACCACCACGCTGTACATCGAGAACAACCAATGGAAGCTCCATGATAACAGCCAGGTTCATAGCCTCGCTCTTCAGGCAGACGCCAGGACCAGAGGTCGAGGTAACACCGAGAGCTCCGGCGAACGATGCACCGAGTGCTGATGCACAACCGCTGATCTCGTCCTCGCACTGTACGGTGATGACACCGCATGACTTGTGCTTAGATAGCTCGTGCAGCACGTCGGTTGCAGGAGTGATAGGATAAGAACCAAGGTAAAGGCGCAGACCAGCCTTTTCGGCAGCGGCGATGAAACCATAGGCGGTAGCCTTGTTACCAGTGATATCCATGTAGCGTCCAGGGGTCTTCTCCTTGGTCTCTACACGGTAAACGTTGATGGCATTAGAGTGAGTGTTGTGACCGTAGTCCCAACCGGCCTGAATGACCTTAATGTTTGCCTCTGCAATAGCGGGCTTCTTGGCAAACTTCTCGCGCAGGAAGTTTGCTACGAGGTTCAGGTCACGATCGAACAACCAGCATACGAGTCCGAGAGCGAACATGTTACGGCATTTCAGCATAGCTTTGTTGTCCATGCCGCTGTCGGCCAGACAATCCTTTACCATGGTAGTCAGTGGGCACTGGATAACACGGTCGGGGTCGATACCCATCTCGCCCAGATAGTCTTCTGTGGCAAACTGGGCCTTCTCCAAGTCCTTTGGACCGAATGAGTCGGTGTCGATGATGATCGTTGCACCAGGTTTGGCATAGCGATACTGAGTTTTCAGCGCTGCAGCGTTCATCGCTACGAGCACATCGCACTTGTCGCCAGGGGTGTACACCTTACCAGCACCGATATGTACCTGGAAACCAGACACACCTGTAAGCGAGCCTTGCGGGGCACGGATATCGGCTGGATAGTCGGGGAATGTTGAGATGCCGTTACCAACGGTGGCACTGACCGTAGAGAAGATGTTTCCAGCAAGCTGCATACCGTCGCCGGAGTCACCAGAGAAGCGTACGACCACTTGGTCAAGCTCCTTCACTTCCAATGTTTCTGCCATAATATTCAGTTTTGTTTCTAACGTTTCTAACTTACGGGGTGCAAATTTATTCATTTTCAATGGAATAGCCAAATTAAAAACAAAAAAAATGCATATTTTTATAAGAATTCATAAAAACGCTTATAAATATACGTTTTTATGTGATAAATATGCAAACACAAGAAAAGGTGATCGAATCATCGATCACCTTCTGCTTCTTTTGATTTGTAAGTCGGGATGAGGCGACTCGAACGCCCGACCCCTACGTCCCGAACGTAGTGCGCTACCAACTGCGCTACATCCCGATTTCTCTAAAATCGCATGCAAAGGTACGCACTTTTTTTGAATTATAAGCATAAAAAGGGATAATTTTAACAAAATCCCTTATTTATGCTTGGAATAGTATTTGCGGAACTGCGCGAAGTCATCGCACTTGGTGACGTATGCAGCTTCGCCAGGGGTTGTGGTTATGAAATTATACAAACTCTGGAATGCACGGAATTGTGGCGACTGACGATGATACAACGTGATAAAGTCGCCGGACTGCTCGTTCCATTCGTTGCTGGTCCATAGCTTAGCGCCAGGTGTGGCGTTATAGAGCTCTTGCCAGCCCATGGCGAACAGGGCTTTCAACTTCAGGTCTTTATCTTTGCTCATGGCAGTCTTTTGCAATAGCTCCACAGCCTTAGCGCCAAAGTCGGTTTCATTTACACGTACCGAGTCGTAGGCGCTCTGACCGTCTCTAAGCAACCACCAGCAGTCGCCCTTGATACTGGCCTGAGCATAGCGTATAGCCAGATTGTAGTAACGCTGTTCGAGCGCTTTGCCTTGTAGCAGTTGGAGTGAGCCCTCTAACGTCTGCATCTCCTTACAGAACACGAGCTTGATGTTCTTGGTCCACTGATAGTTGCGTTCGTCGGCTTTGCTGATGTTAAGCCACTGGCGCTTCATCCAAGGTTCGATGTCGTATCGGCGCATGAGCGAATAGTAGAGGTATGCCCAAGAACGATTACTATTATAATAAGTTACGGGGATTTTTTTCAACCACTCGATGGCTTTATCCCACTGGGCTAAACGCATATACTTGGTACCGATGAGTTCTACGTATGATGAGTCGTTGATGCGTATCTGACTTTGCAGGAACTTGTCAAACGATTTTTTAGCGGGATTCTTGGTGTAGGAGTAGAACTTCTCAAGACGATCTACACGCATGGTGTCGATATAGCTATCATACTCGTTGTTGTTGGTGATAAGCATCAGCGCTAACATCTGCTCGGGCTTGTCCTGATAGTGTGGTATGATGGCTTGGTGCGAGAGACGTGACATTGCTCGGTAGAAGAAACCATCGGATTCCTGCTGTTTGGATAGCAGCCATGACAGTTCGGTGGCGAAATAATTGTCGAACTTATCACTGGATTTGGCGGTAGCTGTGGTGATAAAGAATTGCAACACACGGGCATTGTCCTTCATACGCTGGGTTCCTTCTAATTGCATAGCGGCATTGATGTCCTTTAAGGCTTCCTGTTTCTTGCCAGACAGGTATTCAAGCCATGCCTTGGCACTCTTCCACATCACGGGTGATGTGGTTTTGCCTTCACGTACAACCTGTTCGCAGAACTGCTGCATCTGTCTCGACTCCTGCTGGTTGATGTCACGGATGAAGAGCTTGCCTCCGAGGTTACCTTCGGTCTTAGCATCTTCGGCTTCCTGGGCGTTGTTAACAAAGTCCTGTAGCAGGAATGGCAGAACCTTGGCATTGGCGTTCTGTTTGTACTGATCGCTAATGGCTTGGTATGAACGCTTCTTGTAGTAAATAGTCATCAGACTATTGTAGTCGTCCATCTCAGCGAAAAGTTCTCCAGCTTCGGCTGTGTGGCCAGTCTTGTAAAGGGCTCCGGCATAGATGTTCTTCATCATGTCCTTATAGACAGTTTCGATATACTTGCTGGCAGTCTGTTCCCAGAATTTGATATTTTCCTGATGACGGTTAAGCATCATGTTACAGCGCATGTAGAGCAAGGCGTGCTGCGAGCGCAGTTTTGTCTTGGTTTTGCTAAGGGCATAGGTGCGAACGGTCTGCAGCTCGCGTTGCTGGGTACTGATGGCTTTGGGTGTGGGGTAGTTCCATTCGTACTGCTTACTTTGTTCAATGTCAACACAGTTCAGGTACTTCTTTAGGTTCTGCAGGTAGCTTACCATCAAAACATCACCCTTTTTGCGGGCGGCTTTGATGGCATCGTCGGCATTGAACCAATAATATTCCTCGGTAGAGCCAAGGTAGGCCTTCCAGTTGTCATTGCAGATACTTTCTACACGGTTTTTAAAGTCCTGCTGTTCATACATGCTGAACAGATATGGATTAGTGGTGTCGTACCACAGACATGCCATCATGGGCAGTGAACATACACATAAAAGGTTAATGACGATAAATTTCTTCATAGGTTTCGGTCTTATATCTATTAATATTATCTGTTTCCAAATGGTAAGTGATGATAGCACGACTCAGATCGGGACGTTCGGTCTCTATGGCGTGCTTGACTTTGAGTATCTCGGCAGCTTCTACAGTATGTTCTACCCTGACGTTGTGGATGTTGCGGATCCATTGGTAAACAGGGTAGGCAGCGGCAAGGGGTAGCTGATAATGGTTGAGCCTGCCAAGATAGGGATATACGTCGCGATAGTCGAGGATGGGGTTACGCTCCTGCCACTTGCGTGGATCGCCTGTGTTATAAACCATCAGTACACCGTAATCGACAGGCGGTACAGGCATCGACAGTTGGTGCAATCTTATGGTGGTGGACAGATGATGGGATGTGGAGGATAGGTGATGGCGTACTTCTTCCAGAAACTGATAGTAAGTGGCTCGGCTTTTCGATGTGTAGTCGCAGTCTATCTGTATCTCGTGAACGTTTGTAATCTGATTCGTCTCGTTCATCTGCAGGATGCGGTCCACAATCTTTTTGGCCAGATCATAATGCAACTGGTGCATACAATCCTCGGTGATATAGACGGTAGGGATGAGTTCGATGCCTTCGGGCAGTTTGTCTGAGAAAGTGATGGTGGCATTGGGCTTGGGCTCAATGCCATCATCGCTCATCACTACATCAAAATAGCGACAGTATACCTTATTAATATGGTGCTGCTGTAAAAAGATGCGCTCGGTAGAGTCGAGATGCAGATCGGTGCGCCAGTAGTACACGGCATTACCTTCCTCAAGTGGTCTCGGGGTGCTTTGCTTGGTGCAACTTATCAGCAGCAACAGCAAACTGAAGCATGCTATGTACCTCTTGGTGTTCACAGCAGTTCGGGCAGTTGGTAGAGTTTAGTGCTATTGGATCCCTTGATAAGGATGTAGTAACCTGTGGGTTGTTCGGCCGCGATGGCAGCTTTCACCTCCTCTACGTCCTTAAACTTACGGAAGTCGCATTGGGTCTCCTCGAACTCTTCGCCTACCAGCCATACGTTCTTGACATCCGATGTCTTCAGATAGTCAACTACGTGCTGGTGTTCTTCGGCTGAAACCTCACCAAGTTCTCGCATGGCACCAAGGATGGCCATTTTGTTGTCGGCCTGCATGATTTTGAAGTTCTCAAGGGCAGCCTGCATCGACGAGGGATTGGCGTTATAGGCATCCACTATCAGGTGATTCTTCTCGGTGACGGTCATCTGACTGCGATTGTTGGATGGCTCGTATTCCTCGAGGGCCGCCACAATTTTCTTGCGGTCAACACCGAAGTTGATTCCTACGGCGATGGCAGCTAAGAGGTTATCGATGTTGTACGATCCAATGAGCTTGGTTTGTACCTTGTGCCACTTGGTGCTGCGCCCCTCGTCTTCAAGTACCATCAGTGGTTCGCGCCAACGGAATTTCAGGAAGGGGTTGCACTCTATAATCTCACCCGAGATGCATGAATACTGGTTGTCGGGATCAGTCGAGTAGGGCGATAGCCACAAATCTTCGTCATCACTGATCTGGTTCATCAGGTGTTCGTTGTCGGCATTAATGAAGATGAGACTATCCTCACGACTGCGTAGGAAATCGTAGAGCTCGCACTTGGTCTTGATAACACCTTCGAACGAACCGAAGCCCTGCAGGTGGGCACGACCAACGTTGGTAATCAGTCCGCAAGTAGGCTCTGCGGTCTCGACGAGCGTCTTGATATCGCCAGGATGGCTGGCTCCCATCTCTATGACGGCTATCTCGTGCTCCTTGTTCAGACGGAACAGAGTCTTGGGTACGCCGACATCGTTGTTGAAGTTCCCCTGAGTATAGAGTACGTTGTATTTCTGCGAGAGCACTGCTGCGATGAGCTCCTTAGTGGTTGTCTTGCCGTTGGTGCCTGTGATGCCGATGACGGGGATGTCGAACTGGCGACGATGCTCACGAGCCAGATCCTTGAAAGTCTGCAGACAGTTATCAACCTTAATGATGCGGGGATCGTTGGCCACGTCTTCATCCACGATGGCATAGGCACAGCCCTTTTCGAGTGCTTGAACGGCAAACTTGTTTCCATTAAACGACTCACCTTTCAGTGCAAAAAAAATGCTTCCTTTTGGACAGTCACGACTGTCGGTTGTGATGCAAGGGTGCTGCTGATACAGCTTGTATAATTCTTTAATATCCATATTAAATATACTTATTTTAATTTCAAATTCTTCCATGAACCAGTCAATGCCGTCGAAGCGTTGACAAATGGTGTTTGTATCTTGTTATTCTTTTCAAACGAATCTCGTTTTACCTCTTTGGTCAGATAGTCATATAAATCACCCAACGTTACATTTCCTTTTGAGTCCTGTAACTTCTTTAATATGTAATAGGTAAATAACCCATGTTGTTGTGACTTTAGGGCAAAGGCTGTCTCGTCGCCTTGTGCAGCTGTGAATACCACCATGTTGCCTTGAGGGATTGATGGCTTGGCCTTGATTGCCACGCCACGGGCTGACGCCAACATGTCGCCTTCTCGTTTGCCACCATTGAAGCAGGCATCCAAAAACACCGTAATCCGTTCAGAAGGAATAGCACCCAACTCTTGGTATAGCTTGCTGAGCGGATAGGCTGACTCGATATCGCCACTCATACCATCGACAGGTAACAGATAAGTGGTCTTGGTGGCTTCGTCGGGAATACCGTGCCCGGCATAATAGAAGATGGCTTTTCCTTTGCCATTGGTTACCTCCATCGCTTTTGTCAACCATCGGACTGCCGTCCGTATTTTATTGAGACCTGCATTAGCGATATAGTTGACTTGGTTATCAGGTACTCCAAAGGTTCGTTGTACATATTCTTTGAAGATTTCCGCGTCGTGCTCAGCATATGGCACAGTCGCATCTTCTGCATACTTCTCGTTGCCGATAATCACGGCAAAAGTGTTTTCTTCGTATTGTGAAGCTACTGGGATATTCTGGTCCACGCCGGCAGCGGCTGCCAACAGACGTTGTTGTTCTTCTAACCGCTCGTTAATCTTTTGTAAATATGCCTTGGCTTTTTTTGAGTTCTTATTCTTCTCCAGTACTTTTTCAAACCACTCCTTGGCTTTTTGATTGTCTTGCTGTAGCCCTGTTCCGGTATAGTAGCTATATCCCAAATGCATCATACCATTGACATTACCTTGTGTGGCTGCTTTCTGATACCATTCCACTGCCTTTTGCTCATCAATGGGAACACTCTTTCCTGCCTCATAGCATACGCCCAGATTGACTTGGGCGGGGGCATAACCTTGAATGGCTGCCTTCTGAAACCAGAAAAAGGCCTTTTCTTTATCCGCAAAGACACCATTACCTTTATCGTAGCAGACTCCCGTCATGTTCTGGGCAGAGTCCAATCCCAGCTCTGCCGCCTGACGGTAGAGCTCGAAAGCTTTTTCATCGTTCTTGTCCACTCCTTTGCCCTTTTCATATTTCTTCGCCTGTTGGTAAAGATATAGGGCATTTTCCTGGCCCTGCGCCATCAGGGCGAAAGCTAAGACAATGAAGAGTATGATACTTCTTTTTTTCATGACTCCTTTTTACTTTAATGTCAAACCACGCCATGTGTTCTGCATGCCAGCAGAAGGTAAGATGGTGGGTGTCTGCACTTTATTGTTTTCTACAAACGACTGCCGCTTAACTTCTGTTGTCAGGTAGTCGCCTAACTCGCCTAAGGTTGCATGACCTTGTGTCTCCTGCAGTTTCTTCAGCAGATAGTAGGTGAACATACCGTGCTTCTGCGACTTGAAAGGATAAGCCGTCTCGTCACCCTGGGCTGCTGTGAAGACTATCATCTTCCCCACAGGTGTACTCTCCTTTACCTTGATGGCAACTCCACGGGCTGATGCCATCATGTCGCCCTCACGCTTGGCGCCGCTGAAACAGGCATCGAGGAAAATAGTGACACGCTCTGCAGGTAAGACGCTCAACTCCTTATAGAGACGAGTCAAGGGATAGGCAGACTCTACATCACTTCCTATGCCATCGACTGGTAGGAGATAAGCCTCCTTGTTGCCCTCGTCAGGAATGCCGTGACCGGCATAATAAAGGATGATTCTTCCCTTTCCGCTCTGTGCTTCCATCGCTTCCTTCAGCCATCTGACAGCGCTACGGATTTTATTCAGTCCGGCGTTAGCCATAAAACGGATATGATTTTCAGGGACACCCAGCGTCAGTTGTACATAATCCTTGAAGATTTTGGCATCGTGTTCAGCAAATGGTACTGCTGCCTCACTCTCATATTGTTCGTTGCCAATAATGACAGCGTATGTATAAGTATCCAGTGTGTTGCTGTGAGGAATGTTTTCATCCACATTGAGCACAGCACCTTTCTTGGGCATTACCGGCAATGATTCTTCGGTAGGCATTTTTTGTTGTTGCTTAGCCAACGTGCCCTCCTGTTGTTTCTTCTTGGCCTTCTTCAGCCAAGGCTCTGCTAACTTAAAGCCGTTGCTGGTTGCCTTTTCCAGCCAATAAACAGCTTTGTCAAAATCCTGCTGTGTGCCTTCTCCGTTATAATAGCAACGTCCTAACATGTACTGTGGACTACCAGCGTATGCACTCTTTGTCCCATGTTGTGCGCCTCTATTGTACCAATAGAAAGCTTGCTTTTCGTCTATTTCAACTACTGTGCCAGTCTGATAGAACAAGCCCACCATTGCCTCTGCAGCAGCCACAATGTTTATGTCTTCCGGCTGGGGAAACTCAACGATCTTACGATACATGGCAAGGGCTTTTTTATTGTCTCTTAGACTACTGATGCCCGTGTAATAAATGTTTGCCAGAAACAACATCAATTTTATTGTTCCCCTTCCCTCTTCTACGACCTGCTCGCCTTTATGTACCCAGTAAACAAGTTCTTCCTTGTTGGTGAACTGTGCGAAAATATCTTTGGTGTTATCAGTGGCCGTTATCATCAACAAGACAGCAGTTGGGTGTCCTTGTTCGGCTGCCTTGCGAATCCATGAAAAAGCATACTCTACATCCCTCGAATCCAGGCTCGATGCCACTTGGTACTGTGCTTCGGCATCTCCCTTCTTTGCTGCGTCAATATATTTGTCATATAACGCTTGGTTAACAGGAGGATACTTCGATTCCTGAGCGCAGACAGTCATTAAGGTTATTGTCAGCAGCAGAATGAGTATGTATAGTCGCCTTTTCATGTCACTCTTATTTTAATTTCAAATTCTGCCATGAGCCAGCCAATGCCGTCGAAGCGTTGACTTTTGGGGTTTGCTTTTTGTTGTTGATGACTACCGACTGACGTTTCACTTGCTTGGTGACATACTCTGTCAGTGTGCCCATATCCACATCGCCTTCTGTGGCTTGTAACTCCTTTAATAAATAGTAGGTGAAAAGGCCATGGTGCTTCTCCTCCAACTGGTGAGCGGTCTCGTCGCCTTGTGCAGCTGAGAACACGATCATGTTGCCTTGTGGGGCTTCGTCCTTCACTTTGATGGCCACGCCACGTGATGATGCTAACATCTCGTCTTCGCGCTTGGCACCACTGAAACATGCATCCAAAAAGACAACAGATGACTTTAGTTTCATGGCGGCCAGCTCCTTATAGAACTTAGCCAGACTGTAGCCAGTGGTGGTGATGTCGGAGGCATTGCCATCGATTGGTAATAGGTAAGCCGTGGACTGTTTCTCGTCGGGGAATCCATGTCCGGCGTAATAGAAGATGATACTTGCTTCGCCATCATAGGCGTCGGCTACTGATTTCATCTTCTCAACAGCCGTGATGATATTGCCATAGGTGGCATCCTCGTAGAGATTGATGTTCTTCTCTGGAATGCCCAATGTCTTTTTGCAATATTCCAGGAACATACGACCGTCGTTCAGCGAATAAGGTACTGGCGCATCGGGGTAGTTTTCGTTGCAGATGATAAAGGCAAACGTGTTTTCTGCCTGTTTCTTGGCTACGGGAATATTGGAATCTACATCCGAATCGGGCTTGGGATACCTGCTGACAGCAGGACCTTTTACTTTTTTCTTGGTGTCTGTTTTACTCTCAGCAATCAGTATCTGTGAGGCATCCTTTAATGGATTCTTGATGAGTTTGGCTTCACCGTCTTTCTTGACTGTAGCTACGTCGTTGGAAAATTTGATGGGGGCATCGTATTGGCAAGCCATGATTTCCTTATCTTGATACCACAAACCCCATTTCCCGTCTTTTAATACCGTATACAATAGTCTATTGCTATTGTCAGCATGCTCTATGCCCTGATACATGTTGAAGGGAACTGCCAGTTCTCCGTTTTCATTAAAAACTACGAAGGATTTGTTTTCCTTTCCTTGTCTGATTTCGAACATTTCATAGCTACAGTCTTCTGACGATGCGCGTAGGATGTTGTATTTACAGGGGACGATGAGCTCTCCTTGCATTGAATAGATACCCTCTGTGCCTTGATCCAGCAGACTTCCTGATATAGAAACGAGAATGCAATGCTTATAATATATCAAATGTCCATAGTTGCAGGGAATCAACTCCTTACCTTGATGGGTATATAGGCCATGGAGTGTTTTTGATGGCGTTCTTTTTTGAACTTCAATGAAGTTCTCTTTCGGCAGGATATACGAGAATTCGCAAGGCAGAATCTCCTTGCCCTCCAATGATAAAAAGCCCATCCACATAGATGTTGGATTCGTTTTGTAGTTCCTGCCAATAAAGCCATACGGCGTGTAGTCAATCCCTTCATATTGATGGAATGGTGTTAATTGCTTTCCCTTGAGAGAGAATGCAGCAACCGTATTGTCAAAGTCATGAACTCTGATAAGTGGCTCTTTGCTTAAGTCATAAGGTATTTCACACCAATGATATTCAATGGGGATGATGAGTTTTCCGTTTGGGTCGACCACACCCTGTTTCTTGAAGTTGTCATCGTATTTGATTTCATACTTCTGCGCTTGAACACTGACACCGATGGTGCATAGAATGGTAAGAATGAATGCTATTCGTTTCATGATGCCTCAGTTTAGAATTTAACTTTATCCCATGCGGATATCTTATCGGATACGATCACCTTGGGTGTCTGCATCTTGTCGTAAGCCGACATGGCATTCTTCTTTACCCAACTGGTAGCATAATCAGTCATCTCCTTGATGGTGCAGTTGCCTTTGCTCTGTTGTAACTTCTCTAACAATGCGTAGGTAAACAGACTATGACCATAGTCTTTGCTGGAGTAGGCTGTCTGGTTGCCATCACACGACATGGTGACGATGGTCTTGCCTTCGGCAGATACATCCTTGGCCTTGATGGCTACACCACGATTGGCTGTGAGTGGTTGACCGTTCTTGTCGAGATTGGAGAATGGGGCATCAATGACAACCCACATGTTCTGTACATTGGCGCTATTAAGAGTACTTAGCAGGTTCTTTACTTCATAGCCTGTCTTGTCGAGAGCCAGCATCGAAGCATCGGTCGACAGCAGGTAGCGCTCTGTGGTCTTCTCGTCAGTAGCGCCTAAACCAGAATAGTAGAAGATAATCTGTGCATCGCCCTCGTACACGTCGGCAATGTCCTGTAACTTCTTTACGGCGCCTAACATGTTGCCATAGGTGGCATCCTCGTAGTAGCGCACGTTGCGCTCAGGTACGCCTAAGGTCTTCTTGCAGTACTCGGCGAACACCTTACCATCATTGATGGAGTAGTCGGCTCCTTTGAAATTAGTATAGTTCTCATTGGCAATAATGAAGGCAAACAGATTCTCATTCTTTTTGCTTGTGGTAGGGATATCCTTGTCGATGGGTGATCCATCGCCACCATTAGCCAGCTTCAGACTAGTTCCTTTCAGAGGGTGTTCTAAGAAGGCGTTCACACCATCCTTTACAACTTGTGCAACACCATCCTTGAAGTCGAACACACGATCGTATTGTGGTGCAACGATCTCATTGCACATGGCGTCGATGTAGCCCCATTTTCCACCTTCGTAATAAACAAAGTCGTCATGGTCGTCCTTAATGCTGATGACACAGCCTTTGTTAAAGGCGTATACACCGTCCTCTTCTTGTTTCAATAGGTCGTACTTACAAGGAACGATTTCCTTTTTCTTTTTTAAATCATAAACACCCCATTTCCCTTGTTTCCGGATGGTGTATTTGTCGTTGTCTTCATCATATGTGTATTCCAAACCTTTGCATACGATAACGGTCTGTTTTTCCTTGTTGTAATTCTTGATGTATGGATACTTGCCACATGGAAGGATCTCTTTTAGTTCCTTACCATCAAAAATTCCTACCTTTCCTGGCTGGCCTTTTGCACCACTTGGGCGATGTATGATAAAGCTGTTACCATTTCGTAATTCGTCCATGTCTATATCGTCATAGATACATGGAACAACCTCTTTTTGTTTCGAAATGTCGTACACACCATCCTTCTCGTTCTTCTCAACCCTCATCAATGGAGAGTCCATCAGTTCTTTGAGAAAGAGACCTGTGTCCAAGTCGTACTCGCATGGAATGACCAACTTGAAGTTCTTGTCCATTGCGCCACCCTTGTCACCGATCTTGACCAAGAAGTAACCTCCGGAACTTTTGGCATACCATGTATTAATAGTAGTATAAAGGTTGGGAGCAACCATGATACGTCCTTCGTTATTGCAGATGCCTTTATAATCATTCTGTGTTAAGATAAAATGAGCAATCCTTATGTCGTAATCTATTTCGTCATAGATGCATGGTACGACTAACTTTCTGCTATTGAGGTTGTAGAGTCCCCATTTCTTGTTCATCTGTACGGTAAAGCAGGGTACGTCGTACTCTTTATAATAAAAGGACATGATAGTTGAATAGTTGCATGGCAGTATTTCTTCGTTATGCAAGCCACGAACACCATACCATCCGTTCTTATTTGTTACGATAAACATATTGCCAATTCGACTCAGTGTTTTCCATGCAGGCGGAATCAGTTCCCTGCCGTTCTTATCGCATGCACCATAATAAGGTATCACTTTGGTGATTTCAGTCCTATTGGCATTGTAGACTCTTTCAGTCTTTGCAACCTTAAACCATCCGCCATTATCTGATTCGTAAGTGACATAGAATTCACTGTATTTCTTTTTTAGCTGTTCCATGACAGTCTGCACATCTTGTCCTACAGCCGCTATAGCGACTGTTATCAGCATCATGAGTAAAGTGATTCTTGTTTTCATTGTTTATTCGTTTCGTTAGAGTTGCCTTTGTTCAGATTCTTGGTGTATATCCATAGGGCGATGCCTAAGACGAAGAGGATGAGGAAAAATAGCAGGCGCTGCTCTTGGTGGCTGGCTTCAAACGTGAAGTAGAACCACACGATGTCGATGAGGAAGATGACAAGTCCTCCACCCAGAGTGATGGCAGCTGCTTTCATGATGTTGGTTCTCGAAGGACGATCTTTGAGACTTTTACGGAACTTGCCGAAGACTACAAAGGTGGGTGTCAGCGCTGATAAAGCACAGATGCCGACAACGATGTACCAGATTGTTTGGCGACGCTCGCGTTCTGCTTCCTGTTGTTCCAGCTGTACTCTTAAGCGGTCGAATTGTTCGAGCTGATGCCTGACATCATCGGTCATGTAGCTCTGGTACAACGTGTCGAGATTGATAGACGTTGTATCAGCTTGTGTTGTCATGGTGAGCATGACTGTCAAGCAGAGAATAAGCAGAAGTCTTGCTTTCATGCCGCAAAGATAGCTATATTTCATCAAAAAAACAAAATATTATAGAATAATAAGCGTTGATTGACGTTTTTTTTGTACCTTTGTCGCTGATATGGACTATACGCTGAATCTTAAAGGTAAGTTAATGGATCTCAGCACCCCTCAGGTGATGGGTATCCTGAACGTTACACCCGACTCTTTTTATGCAGGCAGTCGCGTGCAGACGGAGAGTGAAATCGTGCGGCGTTGCCATCAGATAGTCGACGAGGGTGCCAGCATGATTGATGTAGGTGGCTATTCAACCCGTCCGGGTGGAACAGAGGTCACTGAGGCCGAGGAAATGGAACGTCTGCGTTTCGGATTGGGTATTATCCGCCGTGAGTTGCCCGATGCAGTCATCTCGGTAGATACCTTCCGCCCTGATGTGGCTCGAATGACGGTCGAGGAGTATGGGGCCGACATCATCAACGATGTAAGTGAGGGCTGCGAGACCATGTATCGGTTGGTGTCAAGATTGCACGTACCTTATATATTAATGTCGCAGCAGCCTACGCTGAAAACGATGTTGATGTCGTTTGCACGTCAGGTACAGCAGTTGCGTGACTTTGGTGCTTGTGATATTATTCTGGATCCGGGATTCGGTTTCGGCAAGACCCTCGAGCAGAACTATGAGATCATGAATCAGATGGAACGTTTGCAAGTGATGGAACTGCCATTGTTGGTAGGCATCTCGCGCAAATCGATGATATACAGGCTAATGGGTATTACACCTGAGGAGTCTCTAAACGGTACGACAATGCTCAATACCGTATCGCTGATGAAGGGTGCTGACATCCTGCGTGTTCACGATGTGAAGCAGGCTGTGGAGTGCGTCAGAATGATGCAGGCGTTAAAAGGTCAAAACATGAAATAGTCAAATCGTCAGGTAAGCATGCTTTTCGAGTTCGGAATTAAGGATTTTGTCGACATTCTGCTTGTAGCGATGATACTTTACTACATCTACAGGCTGATGCGAGAGTCACGTTCACTGAATGTGTTCATTGGCATTCTGGTGTTCATTATCACGTGGCTATTTGTGTCGCAGGTCCTTGAGATGCGCCTATTGGGCTCAATCCTCGATAAGTTGGTTGGTGTGGGTGTTATCGCACTGATTGTACTCTTTCAGGACGAAATCCGCAAGTTCCTTTATAATGTGGGGGCGCATCGACGTATGAGGGCGTTTGTTAAGCTGTTTTCTTCGAAAATTGATGGTGAAGAGACTAAGCGAGCCCTTAAGGAAACGATTATGCCGATTGTGATGGCTGCGATGAATATGAGTCGTGGTAAGGTGGGCGCATTGATTGTGATAGAGCGTACGATGCCCCTTGATGAGGTTGCTGGAACAGGCGATCTGATAGATTCGAACATCAATCAACGATTGATTGAGAACATCTTCTTCAAGAATTCGCCACTTCACGATGGTGCGGTGATTATCTCCAAGAAACGTATCAAGGCGGCTGGATGTATCCTGCCTGTGAGCCATGATATGGATATTCCCAAGGAGTTAGGCCTGCGACATCGTGCTGCAATGGGTATCTCACAGGAGAGCGATGCTGTGGCAGTTGTTGTGTCTGAGGAGACTGGTTGTATCTCTATTGCCGTAGGTGGGCATTTCCGCTTGCGTTTGTCGGCCGAGGAGTTAGAGAGCTTCCTGACAAAAGAGTTAGAATAAAAAGGAATCATATATATAACGTTTTAAAACAAATCAAAGTTATGGATCTATTAAGTTCAATTGTAGCGCGTGCTAAAAGTGATAAGCAGCGCATCGTGCTCCCTGAAGCAGAAGAGGAGCGTACACTCTGTGCAGCCGATAAGGCTTTGGGTGATGACCTTGCAGACATTATCCTGATTGGTAACCCTGCTAAGGTAGAGGCTCTGGCTCAGGAGAAGGGCCTGAAAAACATTGGTAAGGCAACCTTGATTGACCCTGAAAACTACGACAAGAGTGAAGAGCTGGCTGAAAAGTTGGCTGAGATTCGTAAGAGCAAGGGTATGACCATCGAGGAGGCTCGTAAGCTCATTAAGAATCCTCTGTATCTCGGTTGTATGATTATCAAGACCGAAGGTGCTGATGGCCAGATTTCTGGTGCACTCTCTACTACTGGCGATACACTGCGTCCTGCATTGCAGATTATCAAGTGCCAGCCTGGTATCACCTGTGTTAGTGGTGGTCTGCTGCTCATCTCTAAGCAGAAGCAGTATGGCGAGGATGGCGTGTTGGTAGTAGGCGACGTAGCTGTTACCCCAATGCCAGATGCTGCTCAGCTCTCACAGATTGCTGTCTGCACCGCTCAGACTGCTAAGAGCGTGGCTGGTTTTGCAGAGCCACGTGTGGCTATGCTCAGCTTCTCAACAAAGGGCTCAGCTAAGCACGAGGTAGTTGATAAGGTAGTTGAGGCTACCCGCCTGGCTAAGGAACTCGATCCAGCACTTAAGATCGATGGTGAACTGCAGGCCGATGCCGCTCTGGTTCCTTCAGTAGGTGCCAAGAAGGCGCCCGGCTCTGATATCGCTGGTAAGGCTAACGTTCTGGTATTCCCTAACCTCGAGGTAGGTAACATCGGTTATAAGATGGTACAGCGTCTGGGCGATGCTATCGCTATCGGTCCTATCCTGCAGGGTATCGCACGTCCTGTTAACGACCTGTCGCGTGGTTGCTCTGTTGATGACATCTACTACATGATTGCCATCACAGCTTGTCAGGCTATGGATGCCAAGAAGTAATACATTAAATATTAAAGATTAAACATTAAATATGAAGATTCTTGTATTGAATTGTGGCTCTTCATCTATCAAGTACGCCCTGTATAATATGGATGATAAGAGCGTGATGACCAGTGGTGGTGCTGAGCGTGTAGGCTTGGACAATGCCTTTGTAAAGGTAAAGCTGGCCAATGGCGAGAAGAAGCAGATTATGCACGATATCCCCGAGCATACCGAGGGTGTTAAGTTTATCTTCTCTCTGCTCACCGATCCCGAAATCGGTGTGATCAAAGATCTGAAGGAGATCGATGCTGTAGGTCATCGTATGGTGCACGGCGGCGAGAAGTTCAATAAGAGTGTGATTCTTACCGACGAGGTTCTGAAGACCTTCGAGGAGTGCTCTGATCTGGCTCCACTGCACAACCCCGCTAACCTGAAGGGTGTTAATGCTGTGAAGGAGCTGATGCCTGGTCTGCCTCAGGTAGGTGTGTTCGATACAGCCTTCCATCAGACCATGCCTGCCCAGGCTTATATGTACGCTATCCCTTACGAGTTGTACGAGAAGTACGGTGTGCGTCGCTATGGTTTCCACGGCACCTCTCACCGTTACGTATCAGCTCGTGCTTGCGAGTTCCTGGGTATTAAGGCCGAGGGTACTAAGATGATTACCTGCCACATCGGTAATGGTGGATCTATCGCTGCAGTTCTGGATGGCAAGTGTATCGATACTTCAATGGGTCTTACCCCACTCGAGGGTCTGGTAATGGGTACACGTGCTGGTGATATCGACGGTGGTGCAGTTACCTTCCTTGAGAAGAAGCTCGGTCTCGATGCCGATGGCATGAGCAACCTGCTCAACAAGAAGAGTGGTGTGGCTGGTATCACTGGCGGTTCGAGCGATATGCGCGATGTAGAGAATGCTGCCAAGGCTGGTGAGCCCAAGGCTGTGCTGGCTCAGCAGATGTATTTCTACCGCATCAAGAAGTATATCGGTGCTTACGCTGCCGCTATGGGTGGCGTTGATGTCATCGTGTTCACTGCCGGTGTGGGCGAGAACCAGATCTCTATGCGTTCAGAGGTTTGCAAGGGCTTGGAGTTCCTGGGCGTGAAGTTCGACGACGAGAAGAACAACGTTCGTGGTGAAGAGGCCGTCATCTCTGCCGACGATTCAAAGGTGAAGGTTGTTGTCATCCCAACCGACGAGGAGCTGATGATTGCTACCGACACTATGAATCTTCTGAAGTAAATAAGATATATTCTGTAATAGACAATCCCCGCCAACCGGCGGGGATTGTTATTTCATAGAAACTACTTGTAATAAGTTAGAATTGATAGGCTATCGAAATACTTGCTGACATATTCTTAGGCCCGCCACCTGTAAGAATGAGTGTAGTGATATTGCTGACAGGATCCCCGATGAATCCCGATTCGCATACACGCTTCAGACTGTATGAAACTTCACCACCGATGATGATATGATTAAATGTCAGGTCGATGCCGCCAATGGCGCCTATATCCCAACGATTAAATTTCGGATAGTCCACCTTACGGCTCTCCTTATCGTAGACCATGCCGTGGAAATCGCAGGATTTGCTGAAGTGGTTCTGATTGAAGGTCTTCCCTGAATCTGTATTGGGTATGTTCATATGAGTTTTGCCCTGTAAACCATAAGCGACGTAGGCTCCTGTTTTGAACGTGAGGAAACATTGACCATCTAATCGCAGGCGGGCTGCAGCCATCACTGGCAGTTCCAGATAGTCGAGACGCGTCTTGAAATGTGCTTCCATAATCTGCTCGTTACCATAGTACCCGTCGAACTGCCACCCTTTACGCTCAAATCGCAGTTCTGGCTGTAATCTGAATACGCCGTTTTTCGACAAGCTGATATCTGCTCCGCCTCCGACGTGGAATCCGGTACGCTCATCGATGTCAGATACACCGCCAAACAAACATGCTATGCCGCCACCTATGCGGACCTGCCAGTTTACATCCTGTCCTTTTGCAGCACTGGTCGTTGCAACCATCATCATAATCAGAAATGCCTTCAGTTTTTTCATTTTACTGCATTTTTAATAACTTCTTTACCCATTAAACGATAAAGAAGTCCAAATACTGCATGAAGAAATGTTAAATATTCACATCAAGAATTTCTTCTTCGGTCGAGAGGTTGAAATCACCAGGGATAGTGTTCTTGAGGGCGGCGGCTGCCAAAGAGTAGTTCAGCTGCCTCTGCATGTCATCAGGGAAAAGACTGATAGCGTGCAACCATCCACCCATAAAAGCATCGCCCACGCCTACAGGTTCTACAACATCAGGAATATCCATGATTGGTGCTTGTAGTAGTGTACCGTCAGTATAAAGCAGGGCCGTCAGGGTGTGATGGTTCGAGCTCACGATATTACGCATACCCATCATCCAGTGTTTTACTCTGGGATAAGCAGCATGCAACTCGTCGAACCACTCGCCATACTCCTTCATCTGCATGGTGAAGTTCGAGTCGGTAGCCGTGAATGGTGGCTGTGGATGCTGCGACAGCCAGTCGAACTCGATGGCGTCGCCAAACATCATATCGCATCGCGACAGCATGCGGCTCAGGGTTTTACGTGGCTCAGCACCTTCGTACTTCCACAGGTTTTTGCGGTAGTTAATGTCGAAGCAAACCGTAATACCCAACTCGTCGGCAACGTCGAGCGCCTCAAAAGTAGCATCGGCTGCTTGTTGCGAGATGGCCGCTGTGATACCCGATACATGGAAGTAATTGCAGTCCTTCAGTATCTCACGCCAGGGAATCATGCCGGGCTTCAGGTCAGAATAAGCCGATCCATTACGGTCATAGATGACCTTGGCTGCACGCATACCGGCTGCTGGCTCAAAGTAATAAGTGCCAATACGCTGTCCGCCATAGAGAACCTGACTGGTATCAACACCTAACTGAGCCAGATTCATGGCCCCTGCGTGTCCTACTGGCGTGTCAGGCAGTCGTGTGATATAAGTCACATCCTCGCCCTGTGTGGCTAATGATACAGCCACGTTAGCCTCACTTCCACCATACTTGCTGGTAAACAAATCACCCTGAGTCAATCGTAGTTGCCCTGGTTTCGAAAACCTGAGCAACAATTCGCCGAAAGTTACAATCTTCTTCCTTTTCATGTTAGTCTATCCTTTATGCCGCTGCAAAGATACATATTTTAATTCAAATAGACATCATGTTACTTTAATTTTATTTGAACATTCTGAAGATGGGAACCGTATGATGTGTTGTGTCGACAGGTATAACACCGAAGTTCACAAATCCATTATTGGATTCGGGTTCTAATATTGTTACCAGTAGATTGCCCTGAACTTGATGGGTAGGTATCATATAGGTTGATGCTGGGAACTTCTTCCTGAATGTCTTGGTTTGTGTCCTTATTGTGACGGGGTTGATTCTTTCCCATTTCTTCTGTGCTATAGAGTAGGATTGTACCTCATATGCTTCCACATTGAATGTCTGTGCTTTTTCCAACGTCGTCACTTGGACTCCTAATTGTCTCAGCTTCTCAACAACCTTCACGCATGATGCGTCAAGCAAGTATGCAAAAGGGCGCTTACGGCTTCTGACAGCTTTCATATTCATTGCGTCCAAAACGGGCAGTTGAATTTCAACCTGTTCCCCTTCTTGCTCATCCCAAAAACTAAATTGCTGGGTAGTGGTGACAGGTTGCATAACGATGTGAATATCTTCCAGACCTTGACAGGTCATATCACGGGCCTTCTGAACAGCATCTTTTACTTCATTTACATGCGAAGTAAGGAAACTCAGAAATTCCTTTGCCATAGTGAAACCGCAATCTACCCGTTTGTCAAATAACGTTTTTCCCATACCTATACCTTTTATCTCAATAAAGCAGGATACCGCATTACTCAATCCGTTCCATGTGGAACTCGATTGTGGACTTTTGGCATTTTGTATGGCAAATAGCTGGCCATCAATAACTTTTGGTGTGAAATACGGACCACAGGTATAGCCCATCTTTTCGGCTGTTGCACTTAATGACAGGAAGAGCTGCTGATTCGTGAATGTTCGCAATGGTGAGGGGATGTTCAGATGCCCGCTGGGCAATAATAGTACATCCTGCATCAGACTCATCGGATGTCCATTTATTTGCAATAGCTCATGTTTTATGGGATTGTATTCGTGGATATCCAGGGCTGCATCAGGATGCCACGACAGGTATTTGCTTTTCAACAAGATGGAAACTGGATCAGCAAGTTTTGTCATGTCACGATTTAAGTCGTAACCACTGCCAGACACCCTTTTCTGCAGTATATAACCGTCAGGGTTTGCAACCGGTACCATACAGATACTCATATGCTCTAATATCTGTTTTCCTTCATCTGTGCTTAGCAGGTGCTTAGTTAGGAATGCCACGACTTCTGGTCCTGCAGGCTCATTACCATGCAAACCGGCCTGAATCCATATCTTTAGTGACTTCTCGTGCTTATTTCCTAAGTATAATACAGGAATATCATTGCCAGCCGGTGTCTTCCCCAAGATCTCTATCTGTATTTTATGAGGATATGTATCTATTAAGTCAGAATAGAACTGTTTTAGTTGAGACATTGTAGCAAATTCAGAGGACTTGTTTGTCTGTGAAGGTGTTTGATATGCTACAGATGACGGTTCTAAGAGCAATGGTATGGCTGCCATCCCCATCTCAACCGAATTATGAGCTACATCAGGTACTACTACTTTTCTCCATCGTAACGGAATCTGTTTCTGCTGACTTACTGTCTGTAGATACTTAAAAAACTGATGTCCACGTTCTAACCTGTTGCGTCCTTGCGCTTCTGCTTCAGGTGTCTTACGTAGGAAACTCTCACGAAGTGTATCACCAGTAGCAAGCTGCACGATAATATCCTTGCCAAAATAACGCCGTACTTGTTCGGATGTAACCTGTGGAACATTCTTTATGCCGTAAGGATAATTTTGTGTAAAATCAGGGAAAGTGTACCATCCGGGACTACCGATAACAGCTCTGTCAACATACGGACTATTATGGAAGAGCATAAAGCGCTGTACGAACTGTCCACCACCTGAGTGACCATAAATGCGATAGGTCTTCTGTGCAGTAGAAGTGTGTTGCTGAACATACTCA
The DNA here is from genome assembly GCF_000619985.1 of Prevotella sp. P6B4. Lineage (NCBI taxonomy): Bacteria > Pseudomonadati > Bacteroidota > Bacteroidia > Bacteroidales > Prevotellaceae > Prevotella > Prevotella sp. P6B4. Next base: position 49,201 of record NZ_JHVE01000018.1, on the reverse strand, counting down.
AACATCTTGTCAATCAATGGAGGCGTTGTGGCCTCCTGACTTTTAAGATGAAGATGTTGTTTATCCATGATGCCAGCCTCCTGATAGTCGCTATTGGGATATTTGTCCTGATCAAACTGTGGTATAAATACCATAAATTTTCGGGCTTCAGCCTCTTTCTTCCAGGCTTCAATCAGATATTTGTAACCTCTGTCCGCCCCTTGGAACACAAAGATAATGGGCATATCACGCTGATTGCCTGAAAGAGGGATATAATAGTGTACATCCACAGGTCTGTCAGCAAATGGTGCATAACCATCAAACTTAAACACGCCCTCACCACTTGAAAGCAACTCTTTACTAAAAGAGGCATTTGCAGGCAGGAATAACAAGACTAATAATAGTAAGTAATTGTATTTGAGTTTCATTCGTAACGTCCTTTCTTTATTATTTCGCAATTTCTCATCATCAACTCGCCTCTTGATATCACATCCGTCAGCCTTAGCTCATCATCAAGAAAACAGATATCTGCATCATATCCGTCTTCAAGTCTGCCTTTTCCTGACAGATTCATATGAGTGGCAGGATTACTGGTTATCAGCGTGATAGCTTGTTCAAGTGGCATGTCGCATTCCTGATTCAGGATTGACACCTCGCTCAGATTCAGTCCTAAGGGAGCTGGTCGATAAGTGACTTCACCTGTTTCTGGGTTCACTCTGCGCACGCCACCATGACCATCGCTTGAGAAGCTGATATGATGAAGAGGTACTCCCAACTGCCTGGCGTCTAATACGCATGCATGCGGACTCTTAAAGCGTGTGCCCCCTGTAGAGTAGTCTACGAAACCGCCCATCTTGGCAAATTCAACAGACTGTTGAAACAGTTCCTCAGTTCTTATCATATGGGTAGGCGATATATATCTGATGAGTGTGGGATAGCTCTTGGCGATATGCAGCAAGGGGCTGATGCCACTTGGCAGATTGCCTAAATGAATATGCAGGAATCCTCCTTTTCCCGATGTAAACCCGCCTAGACGTACCTGATTGATAAGACGTAGGATCTCCAATTCAGTAGGAAAGCTACTCCTGTCATCGCTCATCGCCAACTTGCAACCGATAACTTTATCTATATATATCAGATCTTCAGCAACGCTATTGGTTAAGGTCCGCTCAGGGAGACCATAAAAACTGGTCAGCATATAGGCAGAAAGTCCCTCTTGGCATAATGCTTTCGTCTTTGCATAAAGGGAGTTCAAATCTTTCAAATATCCATCAGTGCCCAGCAAACCAACAACCGTTGTGATGCCACAACTTACCAGTTCGCTGACTGTTACCTCCGGCACAAGTGACGCATATCCTTGTTGTCCTCCGCCACCGATTATATGTACATGACGATCAATAAATCCAGGTGTGGCAATTTTACCTTCGGCATCAATCACCTCAACAGGTAACGCTGCAATATCGATATGTTCCTGGATGAGTCCAATCTTCTCGCCCGCAATAAAAATATCGCACAGGCCTCTATACTGTGGTGCATATACGCGGGCATTCTTTATTATTTTGAAGTTCATTATACTATGTTATGATAAAGTGGAACACTAATAGACTGGTAATACTGATAATTAATGGCATGGTATTACGTTTAGCCAGTTCCAAGGGAGAAGCGCCGACCACACCGGCAATGGCTACGATAATACCTGCTATGGGCGATGCGGCGCGTCCCATGCTCGAAGCCAACTGCATAGGCAGAACCAACGAAATGGCAGGCATTCCTAATCGTTGGGCCATTTCTGGTAGCAATGGACCGAAAGAAAAAAAAGCTGCGTTTCCACTGCCCATAAGCATGGCTGCAGAGAAAATGACGATTGTAAACAAGATTGCAATCAACACCCCTGTCAATCCTATTTGCGTAGAATAGGTAATCAGACTATCAACAAAGCCCATCTGAATCAAGCCTTTAGAGAAAATCTCTGATGCGACTATTAATGTTACAACGCTTCCGAATACGTTCCCCATTCCTTTCCAGAAAGCAGAGAAAGCCTCAAATGCCTTTCTGGCACTTCGCTTTTGGATAGCCACAACGAACAGAACCACCAATAATGAGAAGAACATGGCTATTGTTGTGTTCATACGGATATGCTCTACCAGTCCCACATAAGGAGAGAGCAGTACCAGTAATACCAATGGCATGACAGGGAATAGGGCGAAATAAGCAGGCACCTGTTCTTGTATTTCCGGCACAGCTGTTGAGTATGTCTCTGATGTATGAGCTTGTTGGTCTTTCTTATCAAAATAACGATTGAAGAAATAGAATGTGATCATGACGATACAGCTGGTTGGTAATACCAATGGCAGTTGATGGGTGATGAAATACTCTACATTGTTCTCACTTACCAGTTCAGAAGCTAAAGCAGTGTTTGCTGAACCAGGGCCTTGATCGAAAATCGTTGTGGCTGCAATCATGGATAGCGCCGTCAGTCTGCTTACACCCAGACTGTTCAGAATAGGATAGACAGATGCAACCAACAATAACCCCAGACCTGTAGCCGAGGGTGTAGTGATAAACAATAGCTGTCCAATAGGGATTGTCAGCACGGCAGCCAGCATCGGACACTTGCGGAAGAAAGCCAAAGGTTTCATGGATATCCTGACAAGGGTATGTGTAGCGTTGATATGGTTCATAAAAGCCACATAGCCACCTATCGTCATAATCATGAGTCCTGCACGGCTGATGTTTGATAAGAAGGTTTCTTCTATCAATTTAATGAAATTGAAGATTGCGCTACCTGTTGAGGTCTTGAGCTCGAGTTCGTGACCTCCAAATGCCAGTGCTATGATACACATGCCAATGCCTGCTGCTAGCAGTATGCCCTGCGGATTGATTTTCCGAATCAGGGCTACTGCTGTCAAGCAAACAAAAAGAAGGGAAATAAGGAACAATAACATAACGGAAACACTTAATTCTTATATCCCGGATTATTCTCCAATACTCTTCCTGTATTCGACTCGATGAATTCGTGTGGTATGGGGAAGAGAACAGGTGTCTCATAGTCGTTCATGCCTCGGGCGTCACGACCGGCAATCTCGTTCAGCAATCGTGTGCGACGTTTGAAATAGTTATTAACGTCTCGTTCATCCTTGCCACCTTCCTGACTGACACGGATCAGTGTCTCACGTCGCTCTTCTTCTGAGAACAACTCGCGCGCACGTTCGTCAAGAATCAGATCCATGCCATCTGCTACAAGATCATTCTCAGTGATGCTGACAGCATTGGAACGATTGCGTACTTTATTGATCCATTTTACAGCATCGCTATTCTTGCCTTGTTTGTAAAGAGCCTCTGCATAAAGCAGATAGGTATCTGCAACACGCAGATAAGAAATGTCCTGATAGCAACCGTCCTTGTCGCCATTGGCTTTTACCGGTGGAATGTAATCCCACTTCTTAATAGAAGGCCAGTTCCACTTCTTAATGGTGGTCTTCGTGTCATCAAGCATGGCTGCAGTAACAGTTGTGTCGATAACCGCCTTGCCGTTATTCTGGAACTCTACGGTGTTGCCACTCTCGTTGATCTCATAAATTCGCCATACCATGGCATGGTCAGAAATTCTATCGTCCTTATCTCCTTGTTCCTTGTAATTGTAAAGTCGGAGCAGACCTCTTGAGATGGCCAGTCTGCTAGCACCTTTTCCACCATTTGCCAACCAGAATGCCTGAGGCCAAGTGCACTGGCCACTAGTGTAGTCTGGATTCTTCAGATTACTCTTCTTAATGGTGCCATCGTTGGCATAATAGCCTTTATACGTACTCTTCATATAGACCTCGGCAGTCCCCGATGCACTGTTCTCGGGTTCGGTATTTACAAAGGCGAGAATCACCTCTGTGTTACCATCGCTGTACATTGGCGTTCTGAACACATCAATGAAGGGGCATCCCTCGTTCTTGGCATTGTTGCCGAATCGTGTTGTGATGAGCGAATACTCCGTGCCTTCAACCAAGGGTTTCATTACAGACTCTGCATCGGCATATTTTCCTTCTGCCAGATATAACTCGCCGAGGTAATGACGTGCCATGGCTCCCGAAACGGTACTGTTATTGGCGGTGCGTAATGGCAAATGCTCTATGGCAAACTTCAGATCTTCTTCCATCACTTGACGGATTTCACTGACAGAATTGCGCTCCCAATCCGTTCGGTAGTTCAGACCGGTAATCTCTTCAGTCGACAATGGTACACCGCCATAGGTCAGGGTCAGATGCCTATACGCCCAGGCTCTGAATAGCTTTGCTTCAGCTATTACCTCATTTTTCTTTCGCAGATTCTCGGCTTCTGATGACCCTTTCCAATTCACACCTTCGTTCTCAGAACGAGTAATAACCATATTGGCAGTATTGATGATACGATAACACCATTGGAATACATTTCTGAAAACCTGCTTATCGGTCTGGTCAATTAACTTGGGGTTATACATATACTGCACTTCCGAATGCGAGTTGTTACCCCAGGCTACGTCAGTACCGCCATCCCATACAGAGTGAAGAACCAAGGGGATACTGCCTCCCAAGGCGTCTGCTCGACGATACTCTGCTCTTGCAATACCGTAGAGTGAGATGTTCATAGATTTGAAGCCATCATAATCTACCAACAGATTCTCTGGATATAATGATGCTCTGGGCTCTTCTTTTAAGAATTCATCCTCGTTACAACCACATAAAACGCCCAGAAAAACGAGGATAACAATATAAAATCTATATAATCTATACTTGTTCATAATTAAAATGCATTAAATGTCCAACTTTAAACCAAATGTAAACGAACGAACAGGAGGATTTGCCAATTGGTCGCTGATAAACTCAGGATCCATACCCGTCCAGGTTGTCCATGTGAAGAGATTCTTGATGTTTACATATGCCTCAACTCTGCTGATAAAGATATTCTTCAGCAAACTCTGTGGCAGACGGTAGCCAAAGGTCAGATCAGCAAGTCTCAGATAGTCCGTCTTCTCATAGAATAATGAATTCATAGGGTTCACCGATGTGTCAAGAGAGTTCTTTGGATAGTCGTTTGTAGGATTGTCCGGCGTCCAGAAGTTTACCATCAATCGGTTCTGTCGGTATGACATCGTTGAACAATCGTATAGTTCATTGTTAGCGGTCTGTCCAACCTGGGCTGTCAGGAAGAAACTCAGATAGAAGTCCTTATATGACAGATTATTCATCAGGCCCATATTGATTGTAGGCTCTGTGCTGCCAATGATCTTACGGTCCTCAGTATTGATAACTCCATCACCATTCAGGTCTTCGTATTTCATGTAGCCAGGGATAGAGAACGGATTACGACTATCCTGTGCACCTTCGGGGTTGTTGGGGTCCTCAATCTGCCATACACCGATAAAATTATAGTCATAGTTCACGTTGATAGGCTGTCCGATGAACTTACGTGAAGCCACATCGTCAATGGCATTTCCATTCTCGTCGAACAGACCAACATTTACAATTTCATTATGATAGTGCGACAGGTTCAGGGTTGTCGACCATGAGAAATCCTTAGTGGTGATATTATTCGATGTAATCTGCCACTCCCATCCATTACCTTTGGTCTTACCGCGGTTTTCGGTAATAGAGCCTGTACCATTAATCGTTGGAATAGAACGATCTAAGAGCAGATCATTGGTCTTTGACCAATACATGTCGAAGGTTGTGCGGATTCTGCCATTCCACAGTGCTAAATCAATACCAGTGTTAATTGAGGTCGTTGTCTCCCAGCCAAGGTTGGGCGAGGCCAGTTTTGAAGGGTAGAAGCCATAGGCGGCAGAGTGGTCATCGTTCAGATAGTTGAAGGTGGACAGGTTGGGCAGAGTCGCATAGGCGCCAATAGCCTCATTACCATTCTTACCCCACGACAGTCTGTATTTCAAGTTGCTGATGATTTGACCAATGGGCTTGTCTTTGATAAACTTCTCGTTAGAGATGTTCCAGCCAATAGCCAAAGATGGGAAAATACCGAATTTCGTTTCTGAACCGAATGCAGAATAGCCATCACGACGGGCAGTGAGGGTCAGCAGGTAACGTTCATCGTATGAATAGTTGATACGTCCCATTTGTGAGATATGGTTCTCTTTGGAGTAGCTCGAGGCGCCCGATGCCGTTGCTGCCTTACTCATCTGATAGTAATACATCACGTCATTAGGGAATCCTTTTCCTTCCATTGTGTTCTGTTCGTACTCATGGCTCTGTGCAGAGTAGAGACCTGTCACAAACAGACGATGTTTGCCAAACTCGCGGTTATAGGTAATAATGTTCTCTATGAGCCAATCTTCGGTGTGCCAGTCGTCGGTATTAAGCGTTCCGTTAGTACGGGCTCCATAATAGGTGTCTAAGCCTTGATACTGCTTCCACGAGCTATTAGCATAAGTGAAGCCAGTGTTCAATTTATAGCTCAGTCCCTTGATAAATGGAATACTGATATCAATGGCGTTGTTTGTAATCACTTTTACTCTGACGTCTTTGGTTTTGTTATTCAGACTGCTTAGTGGGTTAACGGCAAATGCCTCGCTCGAGTCTTCCCATGATGCATTAGGGATAGTGCCATCCTCATTGTATGCCTTGGTGATTGGTGGCATTCTGAAAGCGCGCCAGAAAGAGGCGCTACTACCACTACGATCATAACGGCCTAATTGGGTGGAGGTTGAAAACTTCAACCAAGATGTGAACTGTTGGTCAAGATTGAAACGGATATTATATCGCTGGAACTCATTTCCAACACCTGTACCTTTGTTGTTTACATAGTTCAGTGAGATGAAATAGCTGGTCTTGGCAGCACCACCGCGAAGCGACAGGTTGTGTTGTTGCTTGACACCTGTGCGGGTTACGAGGTCGAGCCAATCGGTTGACTCACCAGCCTCGTGCATTGCTAACTCAGTAGCAGTGAAAGCACCCATCCAAGGTGTAGGATTATCGGCTGTAGGAGTTGTGGTGTTTGCCAGTCGCAGTGCCTCTTCCTTATATTTCCAGAACTCGTTGCCATCCATCAGGTTGGGCAGATTGATGGGCTTGTCTAATACCAGATAAGTATTATATGAGACAACCAATCGACTTGCATCACCACGTTTTGATGTAACCAGAATCACACCATTAGCACCACGGGCACCATAGATGGCAGCGGAAGATGCGTCCTTAAGAACTTCTATCGACTCGATGTCATTGGGGTTGATTTCCGACCACGGACCATCAAAAGGCACACCATCGAGAATAATCAGTGGTTTACTGTCAGCCGATATGGATTTGGTTCCACGGATACGGGTGGTAGTCGAAGAGCCCTCAGCGTTATTTCCTGTCAACGTGATATTCAATCCAGGCACCATGCCTTGTAATGACTGGATGATATTGGGTTGTGGACGCCCCTCCAGACTCTTGGCATTGATGGAAGCAACAGAACCTGTCAGGTCCGACTTCTTCTGAACACCGTATCCTACAACCACAACTTCATCCATCAGTTTAGAATCTTCCTGAAGTGTTATCTTTAAGTCGGAGTTGGCTTTCAGTTCTTGTGTCTTGTAGCCGATGTACGTGATACGCAACATTGCGCCTTCGGTAACCTTCATGTTAAACGCACCATCCATATCACTCAGTGTACCATTGTTGGTTCCTAACTCCATGATGGTTGCACCAATAATGGGTTCGCCCAATGCATCTTTAATGAGACCAGAAACCTGATAGTTTCCTGGGACTTTTTGTTGGTTGTTTGACTTGGCCTTTTTCTTAATAATAATATTCTTACCTTGAATTTCGTAAGTGACCGACTGACCGTTCAAGATCTGACCAACTGCCTGTTTCAGATCCTTGGCATCTACATTGACTCTCTTTTCTGTATCAATATCGTTTTTCTCGTATACAAAAGAATAATCACTCTTCTGTTTCAGTTCTGTCATGGCTTTTTTCACCGTGACGTTGTTCAACTTCAATTGCAATGCCTGTGCCATGCTACTAAGAGTAACTGACAATAGGAATGCCATTGACAATAGTTTTTTGTTGTTCATTACTAATTGTTAATTTAATGATTTAAAATTGTTTTTAGTTGCATATCTGAAGAAAAACGCTTATCTTTGCAATCTCCTTCAGACTCTCTACGGGGTTTAGGGAGGTTTTCAGGCAGAGAGACCTCGCACGTCTTTCTGCTTTTTTATACCTCACCATTTGTTTTAACTGTTCTGATTCTGATCATTGGCAATTCTTTTTTGGGGGTTAATAATGTGAGTTAATATAATGTTATTTTTTTGTCTTTTAGTTCATATCTGATTTTACCTGTGGCAGCCAGAGCATCAAGCACTTCGCGCAGACTCTGTTCCTGACGTACGAACGTACCATAGAAATGCAGGTTGTACAAGGCTGTATTCTTGACTATGATCTGTACGTTGTAACAGCGCTCCAGATCTTTGATGATATCACGTAAAGGTTCGCCATCAAAGATCAGTTGGCCATTAGTCCACTGGATAGCATTGGCCACTTCATAGGTGCCAATTTTGATTTTTCCCGTCTGTTTGTTAACGACGGCACGCTGACCTGGTTTCAGTAGCTCGTCTGGCGAGGTATGCTTCATACTATTCATGGCTACGCTTCCTTCGGCCAATGAAATGGTCGCCTCAGCATCGGTCGGATAATCGCGGAAATTGAACTTGGTACCAAGTACTTTTACCCGCACATTCTCCGACTCGACACTGAAAGGCAACCGTTCATTGTGGGCTACTTCGAAGTAACCCTCACCTTCTAACTTAATTAACCTAATAGAATACCCAAAAGCCTGGGAGTATGAAATCCTTGAACCGGCGTTGAGCCAAACCTTTGTGCCATCGGGCAGCGTCATCTCGGAGCGGGAGCCCTGAGGGGCTTCAACAACGATATCGCCGAGAGCAGCCTCTAACTGGCTCTGTCCACCTTTGTATGAGAAGAAACCTACGATTATCACAGCCACTATTGCGGCAGCATATTTCAGCCAGCTCAGATGGCGAACAGAAGTCTCTGGCTGCGGTTGACTGCTGACAATGCGCTGTCTGAAAGCGGCAAAAGCTGCATCTTTGTCGTACTTAGCCAGTGCTTCCTTACTAACTGACGAGAACCAAAGTTCCTCTTCGATATGTTTCTTCTTGTCTATCATTTTGTCTGCTTGTTATATATTTGACGAAAAAAAAAGTTCTGAGGGTAGTCAGAACTTGATTTTTTTTAAAAAATTATTTCATTTGTTCCAACAGTAGCAGAATTGCTCCCGCCAGATATTTGCCTAAGTCGGCGTGAAGTAGAGCTAAGGCATGCTTGATATGATACTTCACGGTATTCACGGAAATCTTCAGTTCATGTGCAATCTCCTCGTATTTCTTTTCCTCAAAGCGGCTCATGCGGAATACATGCTGACATTCTTCTGGCAGGTTGTCAATTGCCTTCATGATTTCATCTTCCAGCTCCTGTTCCAATAAGCGGCCTAACGGGTAGTCATCATCTTTTATATAGAGGAGTACTGGGAAATCCTGTAATTCTGCCAACTCTTTCTGATGATACTGCGATTTCAGATAATCCGTACAACGGTTCTTTACACTTTGCATCAGATATTGACGCAGACTGGTGTTAATTTCCAATGTCTCTCTGACTTCCCACAGATGAAATATCACATCCCCCACAATGGTTTCTGCCAGGAAATCATCTTTTACATATTGAGCGGCTGCATGACACAGAATCTGATAGTGCTGGTCATACAGAAATTTGTATGCCCTTTCGTTACCAGCCTTCAATTGTTCTACAATCAGCGCCTCTGTCTGTTCCATCGGTAGTTATTTGGTTTTAATCATGTTAGTCTATCCTTTATGCCGCTGCAAAGATACATATTTTAATTCAAAAAGACTTAATGTTACATTATTTTTTATATCTGTAAGATAATATAAGATTTTATTTTGGAAAGATTTACAGGAAAGTGCTAATTTTGTACCCGTATTGAAAAGACTAAATGATGAAACTGTATCTGGTTGTATGGCTCATGCTGTGGTGCTCTGAAGTGTTCGCTCAGCGTAGACTGGTAGTTGCCAGTCTGGAGTCGAAGGTGCCGCAACGTGATATCAAGGTGCGTATTGACAATGGCAATGAGATTGTGACTCCGTGGAACGGCGAATTCGAGGTGCCCGACACCTTCAGGCGTATCGCCTTCAGTCATCCTAAGTTCCAGCACCGCTATGTGCTGCATGATGAGGTGAAGAGTGATACTATTTTCTTGATTCCAACCTTTCATGCTGTCGATGAAGTAGTTGTGTATGGAACAGACCGCAGCAAACAGATGATGGCTAACATCATGCGACCTGCCACACCTAAGGAACCGGAGGTGCCACAGTTCGTGCCACCAGGCCCCGATGTCATTGCCCTTTTGATGTGGACGTGGGAGCATACATTCGGTCCCAAAGTAGAGGCGCGCCATCGCCGTAAACAAGCCTTGAAGGTAGTGCGCCAGAAAGAGCAGGAATACGAACGAAAATGGGATGCCCTGAAGGCACCCCAGAAGTGATAAAGTTATTTTATGGTCGGCTCTCGCCTTCGATGTATTGCGAGAGCAACAGGTGCTCGCCATCGAACATCACATAGGAGAACTGACTAATCCAGTCGCCTAAGATAATCATGCGGGCTTTCTTGGTGAGCTGTAGGTCTACCTCGATATGGCGATGACCGTAGATGAAATAATCTACGTTAGAGTGGTACTGGATGTACTTTTTTGTAAACAGTACCAAATGCTCGCGGTTCTCACCCATATAGGCCGGCTCTTCGCCATTAGGACGCTTCATACGACTGTGCTTGGCCCAGTTCAAACCGAACCACATGCCCCAACGGGGATGTAGTGCCGAGAAGGCCCACTGACAAACCTTGTTATGGAATACACTCTTGATGAACTTGAACTTCTTATCAGGATCGCCCAGTCCGTCGCCATGGGCCAGGAAGAACATCTTTCCGTAGATCTCGGTGGTCTCGGGCTTCTTGTGGAGGATGACGCCGCACTCCTTTTCCAGATACTCATAGGCCCAGATGTCGTGGTTGCCGGTAAAGAAATGCACCTCGACGCCCATGTCGGTGAGCTCTGATAGCTTGCCTAAAAAGCGGGTGTAGCCCTTGGGAACAACGTATTTATATTCGTACCAGAAGTCGAACATGTCGCCCAATAGATAGATGGCTGCAGCCTTATCCTTGATAGAGTCGAGGAAACGTACCAGGCGACGCTCCTGCATTCTGCCATGAGGGATGGCCAGCGATCCCAGATGGGCATCGGAAAGAAAATAGATATTCTTCATAATTGATAATTCTTTTAGCCGGCTGACGCCTTTGCAAAAGCGGCAAAGCCGAGCGGACAGTAATTAGTCGAAACCAAGTTCGACTCTCGCTTCTTCGCTCATCATCGATTGATCCCAAGCGGGCTCGAACACGAGGTTGACAGTGCTGCCTTTTACACCTTCTACACTCTCTACCTTGGTACGTACATCCTCAAGGATGAAGTCGGCTGCAGGGCAGTTGGGGGCTGTAAAGGTCATGTCCAATTCTACTGTAGAATCGTCCTGTACATCAATCTTGTAGATCATTCCCAGGTCGTAGATGTTGACGGGAATCTCAGGGTCATAGACGGTCTTCAGTACATCCACAATCCGTTCTTCTATCTGTGTTCTTTCTTCTTGTGTCATAGTTGTATATCTATTTTGTTAGCATTTCCCTTCTTCGTGATAGCTGTAGTAGTTGCCGTCGGTAACGATGACGTGGTCCAGAAAATGGATGTTCATCAGTTTGCAGGCATTCATGATGCTTTGGGTGAGCTCGTTGTCCTCTTTGCTGGGTACAATCCTGCCTGATGGGTGATTGTGGCATACTACCAGCTGTGTGGCGTTGCAGAGTACAGCCTCGCGGATGATGAGGCGGATGTCTACTATGGTAGCGGTGATGCCGCCACGGGCAATACACAGCTTCTTGATTAGTCGATAGCTCTGATTCATCAATAGTACCCAGAACTCCTCTACATCCAGATCCTGCATCACAGGGCGCATGTGGTTGTAGATGCGGGTGGCGGTGCCTAAGTCGGGGCGTTCTTCGGGTGTTTCCATCTGTCGGCGCTTGCCCAGTTCGCAGGCTGCCAGGATGGTGATGGCCTTGGCCTCGCCTATGCCGTTATATTGGCATAGGTCGTGTATCGACATTTTTCCTAATGTGTTGAGGTTGTTATTGCAGTCGTTGAGCAGTCGTTTCATCAAATCGACGGCACTCTCCTTGGTTGAACCCGAACCAATCAGTATGGCCAATAGCTCTGCATTGCTCAGTGCCCCGGCACCAAGCGTAGCCATCTTTTCACGAGGACGATCCTCTTCTGCCCACTGATTAATGTTCAGCTTCTCGTTCATTTGTAGAAATTTTTCTCGAAGGCAGTAAATTCGTTTTGCTTCAATACGCAGCGTTTCCACCACGACTCGATAAAACCGAAACCATACCCCATCAGTTGTACGAATGCCGCGGGGACACTAAGCAGTCCAACCCAGAGGCTTCCGTTCTTGATACTGGAGTCGATACAGATTATCAGACAATAAAATATAATAGGTACGCACGCGAATGCCCAGAAAAGCGATATAAGCAGTAGCCCTATCACGCCCAGAGTAAATACGGTGGGTAAGAGGTGAACCAGCTTCATGGTGCCTGGATGGCGCTTTTCAAGGTTGATGCGGGCAATACCGCTGTTATACACCTGACGGAAGAACTTGCGGAAGTCGGTACGGCGTTTGTGCCAAACCCACGCCTCAGGGAAAAGTCGTGGCATATAGCCTGCTTCTACGATGCGATACGAGAAGTCGATATCCTCTCCAAAGCGCATCTTCGAAAAACCTCCTAACTGGAGGTACACATCGCGACGGATGCCCATGTTGAACGAACGGGGATAGAATTTGTCGAGCTTAGCTTTTCCACCGCGGATACCGCCTGTGGTGAAAAAAGATGTCATCGAATAGCTGATGGCTTTCTGCACTGGTGTGAACGAGGGGTGTGCAGCATCAGGACCGCCGAAAGCCTTGCATGGGTTCTGCTTGAGTTCGTCTTCTACTGCCTGTAGATAACCTGTGGGCAGCACCACATCGCTGTCTAAAATGATGACATACTCACCTTTAGCACGTTCGGCACCATAGTTGCGGCTCTGACCGGGACCGCTGTTTTCCTTGGTGTAATAATGCAAATCAAGGATGTTTGCGTATTTGTCGCAAACATCCTTGCATGGTTTTACCGATCCGTCCTCTACTATCAGAACCTCGAAGTCCTTGATGGTTTGCTTGCTGAGGCTCTGTAACAGTTCGTCTACCTCGTCTGGACGATTGTAGACGGGAACGATGATCGAGTATCTCATTATTCCTTTACTCTCTGCAGGTAAGAACCGTCGCGGGTGTCAACCTGAATCAGGTCGCCCTCGTTGATGAACAGAGGAACGCGAACCTCAACACCAGTCTCCAAAGTAGCAGGCTTCAGGGTGTTGGTAGCTGTGTCGCCCTTTACACCAGGCTCTGAGTGAGTTACGCGGAGAACGGTCTTAACAGGCATCTCAGCGTACAGGATAGTACCGTCGGTAGTATCAGAAACAACCTCCACGATATCGCTCTCCTTCATGTACTCATGACCGATTACGAGCTCGTTGTCGATGGGGATCTGCTCGAAAGTCTCCTGATTCATGAAGATACGACCAGACTGGTCCTCATAGAGATACTGGTAAGGACGACGCTCGATGATAACATCCTCGAGCTTCTCACCGATGTTGAAGCGACGCTCCAGAACGCGACCGTCTGAAACATTCTTCACCTTGATAATCATGATGGTGTTACCCTTACCTGGCTTGCGGTGCTGGAAATCGATACACACCCAGATGCCACCGTCCATGCGAATGGCGGTGCCTTTTTTAATGTCTTGTGAATTAATCATAAACCTTATAAATGTTACTTTTATATCGTTTTCGGGTGCAAAGGTACTGCTTTTTTGGAAAAAAACATAAAAAGTTTAGCTAAAAATCGTATAAAATTTGCGTAATTCAAAAGAAATGAGTACTTTTGCACCCCAAATCGGTAAATAAATAACAAAATTAAATAAGTATATCACAATGAAGAGAACATTTCAGCCACACAATCGCCGTCGCGTAAACAAGCACGGCTTCCGTGAGAGAATGGCCACCAAGAACGGTCGTCGAGTACTGGCTGCTCGTCGTGCTAAGGGCCGCAAGAAGTTGACAGTTTCTGACGAGAATCACGGAAAGTAATCCGTAGGGAACTTAAGAAATGAGTTAAAATAGAAAGAAGTAGAGTAAAATCTTTGCTTCTTTCTGTTTTTTTATATAACTTTGCAACCTAATTAGTAAAGTTAAAATGAAAGCAAAGGAATTCTTTGGCAAATTCTGTAGCAAGTTCTTGATTTGGAACTTGATAGCGATGATACTGGTTGTCTTCGCTCTGCTGGTTGGCGTGAACTACGGGCTCGATTGGTATACCCATCATGGGGAGGTTATCCGGGTGCCGAATGTTGAAGGCATGCGTATCACCAAGGCACGTGAGCTTTTAGAGGAGAACGGGCTTATTGTTGTTGTAACCGACTCGGGTTATAACAAGCGTCTGCCAGCCGATTGCGTGTTGACGCAGAGTCCGGGAGCAGGACTGACGGTCAAGGGTGGGCATACGATATATGTTACCATCAATTCTTCTAACTCACCATCTGTGGCTATCCCTGATGTGGTTGATAACTGTAGCTATCGCGAGGCCGAGGCAAAACTGATATCGTTGGGATTCAAGGTGCAGTCGCCACAGTATGTAAGTGGTGAGAAGGATTGGGTATATGGCGTGCTGTGCAATGGCCGCAGAGTGTCGGCAGGTGAGCGCGTCTCTATTGAGCAGCCTTTGATACTGCAGATAGGCAGTGGACAGTATGGTGCCGATGAGGAACTGAATGTTATCGGTTCTGAGGAGCAGATGCCTCAGAGCGATGGTGACGATGTGGATGAATTTGTAGAGGTAAAGGAATGACAAACGAGCTAACCGATTTCGAAGACCAGGAGCAAGAGCAGGAAGATCTGCTTTACGAGCATTTCCGCATGGAAGTGGATAAGGGACAGGTACCTATCCGTATCGATAAGTATCTGGCTGAGCACCAGCCACATTCCAGTCGTAATCGTATCCAGAAGGCTGCCGATGCTGGGTTTATCCATGTGAATGATAAACCGGTCAAGAGTAATTATAAGGTTCGTCCGGGTGATATTGTTACCCTGATGCTCGACCGCCCGCATTATGATACCACCATCGAACCCGAGGATATCCCCTTGGAGGTGGTCTATGAAGACGCCGACCTGATGGTCATCAACAAACCGGCAGGCATGGTGGTTCATCCGGGATGCGGCAACTTCAATGGTACCTTGGTCAATGCTATCGCCTGGCATTTGAAGGATCTGGCCAGCTATGATCCCAATGATCCTGAAGTGGGACTGGTGCATCGTATCGATAAGGATACCAGCGGCTTGCTGGTAGTAGCCAAGACCCCCGATGCCAAGACCTCGCTTGGCAAGCAGTTCTTTAATAAGACCACTCATCGCAGTTATAACGCTTTGGTGTGGGGTAACTTCGTTGAGGATGAGGGCAGGATTGAGGGCAATATTGGTCGCGATCCCAAGGACCGGTTGCGCATGGAGGTGTTTCCGCCTGATTCCGAGATTGGCAAGTCGGCGGTTACTCACTATCGTGTGATGGAACGCTATGGCTATGTCACCTTAGTGGAGTGTATCCTTGAAACAGGGCGTACCCATCAGATCCGTGCACATATGAAGCATATCGGTCATCCGCTGTTTGCCGACGAGCGTTATGGTGGCACCGAACTGTTGCGAGGCGAGCGTACAGCCAGCTATAAGGCTTACATCCAGAATTGCTTCAAACTCTGTCCGCGTCAGGTGTTGCATGCCAAGACCCTTGGTTTTGTGCATCCTACAACCGGTAAGCAGATGGACTTTACGTCAGAGTGGCCGGCTGATATGGCGGCTCTGATTGATAAATGGCGAAATTATATAAAGTTTAAAGATACAGAATAATACACAATGGAGAATTTAAAGAGAACGATTGCTATCGTTTGTGGTGGCGATTCATCAGAACATGACGTTTCTCTGCGCTCGGCACAGGGACTTTACTCCTTCTTTGACAAGGAGCGCTACGATGTCTATATCGTAGACATCAAGGGGCAGGACTGGCATGTAGAACTGCCAGACGGAACAACAGCTAAGATTGACCGCAACGATTTTTCGTTCATGGAAAACGGCGAAGCCAAGGTCTTCGACTATGCTTATATCACCATTCATGGTACCCCAGGCGAGAACGGTCTGCTGCAGGGTTACTTCGATCTGATCGGTCTGCCTTATAGCACCAGCGGCGTGTTGGTCGAGGCCATGACGTTTGATAAGTTCATACTGAACCAGTATCTGCGTGGCTACGGTGTAAAGGTGGCCGACTCGCTGCTCATCCGTAAGGGCTACGAGGAGCTGGTGAACGACGATGAGATTGAGGAGCGCATCGGTATGCCTTGCTTCGTGAAGCCTGCTGCCGACGGTTCGTCGTTCGGTGTGTCGAAGGTCAAGAACAAGGATATGCTGGCTCCTGCCATCCGTAAGGCTATGCTCGAGAGCCCTGAGATTATGGTTGAGAGTTTCCTGGAGGGAACCGAGATCTCTATCGGTGTTTACAAGACTAAGGAGAAGTCGGTCGTGCTGCCCGCTACCGAGGTGGTGACTACCAACGAGTTCTTTGACTATGATGCCAAGTACAACGGACAGGTACAGGAGATTACACCTGCTCGTCTGCCCGAGGATGTCACAGAGCGTGTTCGTCAGATCACTTCGCATATCTATGATATCCTGCACTGCAATGGTATCATCCGTATCGACTATATCATCTCTAAGGATGGTAATATCTCTATGCTTGAGGTGAATACCACACCAGGTATGACAGCTACCAGCTTCATCCCTCAGCAGGTGCGTGCAGCTGGTCTGTCGATGACTGATGTGTTGACAGAGATTGTAGAGAATCAGTTTGCATAACATATGAGAGAAGAGTTCGATGAAATCCGACCGTACGAGGCGGAAGAGATGAAACAGGCCTTCGACGACTTGCTCAACGACAGGCAGTTTAATATCGTGATGAAGGGCTTTGCCCCTTGGTTGCCTAAATCGTTGCGTAATGGCTTGTTGCGCCTGGCTTTCATGGGTATCAAGACCCCGCTCGATTTCCAGAAGCGTTTCATGAAGCCGGTGGTTCAGTACATCATGCGCAGACATACCGACGGTTGCTCGTTCTTGGATTCCTCGATAGCTTCTTATGATAAGAGTCAGCGTTACACATTCGTGTCGAATCACCGTGATATTGTGCTCGATTCGGCGTTCCTCGATGTGTTGCTGGTTGAGGCAGGTTATCCCACTACCGTCGAGATTGGTATTGGCGATAATCTGCTTATCTATCCTTGGATCAAGCGCCTGGTGCGCATGAACAAGGCCTTTACCGTGCGTCGTGGGTTGTCGCTCCGTGAAACGTTGGCTGCCTCGCAGCTGATGAGCCGCTATATCCATTATGCTGTGACCGGAAAGAGGGAGAATATCTGGATTGCGCAGCGTGAGGGACGTGCTAAGGACTCGAGCGATCATACGCAGGATGCCGTACTGAAGATGCTGGCGATGGGCGGCGACTTGAAGGAGCTGAATATCGTGCCACTCACCATCAGCTATGAGTTCGATCCGTGCGACTATCTGAAGGCGCAGGAGTTTCAGCAGAAACGTGATAACCCTGCCTTCAAGAAGAGTCGTCAGGATGATCTCGACAATATGAAGACGGGTATCTTCGGTTATAAGGGGCGTGTGGTATATCGCCCGGCAGCTCCTATCAACACTTGGATCGACCAACTCTCGGAGTTGCCCAAGACGGAGTGGTTCAAGGCGCTGGCTGAACGCATGGACCGCGAGATACATCGTGGCTACGAGCTCTATCCTTGCAATTATATTGCCCTCGATGAACTGAATGGCGACCATGCTTATGCTGCCCATTACACCGAGGCCGACAAACAGCGGTTCGAGCACTATCTGGCTGGTCAGATGGCGAAGATCCAGCTGCCCAACAAGGACGAGGCGTTCCTGCGTGAGCGCATGTTGACAATGTATGCCAACCCGGTACGAAACAAATTAAAGGTAGAAGGGTAAAAAAGTAAAGAGGTAGAATGATGAGCGTGAATGGTCAATATGTAAAGTCGCATGCTTGCCTGGGTAAAATGACGTCTTGCCTTTTTACCTTATTGCTTTTTTACTTGCTCACCTCGTGTACGCAGGATGCCTACGAGAAAGGTGAGGGAAAGTATTCCCTGATGCGTGGCGATTTTGCTGAGGCTACCGTTAACAGTAGCAAACAGGTGACGACGATAGTGACCGACGATGGCGATGAACTGCCATTGACTACGCCCTATACCGGCAAGTGGATTACTAAGGCTGATACCATCTATCGCTGTATGCTTTATTATAATAAGGTAGACAACAAGGCTGAGGTGCTCTCCATGGGACAGGTGCCATGCCCCGCTGTGCTGCCTTTGGAAAAGCTCAAGAAACCCCTGGTCACTGATCCGGTGAAGTTCGTGAGTTCGTGGATGAGCAGGACCGGCAAATATCTTAATCTCAGAATTCTGCTGATGACAGGTACTACCGATGATACGTCGGCTGTTCAGAATCTGGCTATTGTCAGCGATACGCTGATCACCCATCCCGATCATCAGCAGATACGCCACTTGATCTTGTATCATGACCAGAGTGATGTGCCTCAGTATTACTCTACGCAGGTGTATCTGAGTATCCCGGTAGAAAAAATTGATGCTGACTCCGTTAGAATCAGCATCAACACGTACGACGGTGAGAGGATTATCAAGCACCGTTGTAAGTAATCCCTTATTTGGCTTTATATTCGCGTTGCTCTACGGCATTCCAGTCTATCTGGTCTGTACGCTGGGCCAGTGGGGCGTGTGGTATCACGCTACCATCCTTCACCAGTATGATACAGGGTATCTTACCGGCTTCTATGGTCTGGTAGCCACCCTCGTATACCTTGCCTGTCTGGTAGTCTATCCATTTGCCTTTGGGCAGATAAACGCTACGGCTGTTACCGCTTTCCAACAGTGGGGCAACCAGCATCTTCGAGCCGAACATGTATTCATCCTCTACATACCAGGCGCCTGGATCGTTGGGGAACTCTACCAGCAGCGCACGTACCATCGGCAATCCTAACTTCGAACACTCCTTGGCCTGTTCCCATACGTATGGCATCAGCTTGTATTTCATCTCAGCACACTCGCGGAAGGCATCGGTAAACGACTCTGAGATGAGCCAGGGCTCTGTGGGAGGGGCACCGTGGGCACGGGTATGGCTACTCAGGAAACCGAATGGCAGCCAACGGCGGTAGATATCCTCGGGCGATGCAGTAACGAATCCGCCCATATCGTGACTCCAGAACGAGAAACCGCTCAGACCGAAGCTCAGTCCGCCTCTCAGATCGCCCAGCATGCCGGTGTTGGTGGTAGCGGCATCGCCGCCCCAGTGCAGGGCATAACGCTGACTGCCTGCCCATGCCGAGCGTGCCCAGATGATGCCTTCGCCCGGATGATTGCGCTCCACAACCTCCCACAGAGCCTTGTTATAGCGCAGTGGATACAGGTTGTGCTCGTACAGTCCGCCCTTGCCGCTATGGTAGAATCCGTTGTATGGCGCAGCCTCACCGAAATCGCATTTGATGGTCGATACGCCTTGTTTCAGCAGTCCTTCTATCTTCTGCTGATACCAGCCTACGGTCTCAGGATTCGAGAAGTCGAGGATGGCATCCTCAACAGGCATGCCGCCGGTAGCGTTCCTCACGTGCATCCCCTTGTCAATGATCTCGTTGAAGAACCGGTTCTTCGGGGTGAAGTAGGGGAGCTGCCATAGGCAGGTGTGGAAACCGTCCATAGCCAATTGCTTCAGCATCTTTACGGGGTTCTCAAAGCGGTCCTTGGCAAACTGGTAGTCGCACTGCCAGTCAACACCGAACCAGCCGGTATCAAAGTGGATCACATCGGCAGGAATCCGATGGGCTCTCAGCTGTCGGGCTATCTCCAGTCCCTCCTTCTGCGAGAAGTAGGTGATACGGCTCATCCAGGTGCCGAAGCTCCACAGCGGTGGCAGCGGCGACTTGCCGGTAATTTCGGTATATTCATACAGGATATCCTTGGGCTCGCCGAAGAATACGAAGAAGTCCATCTGCTCGTCGGCCATGAACAGGCGGTCGGCTCCGATATACGAGGCGCCGAAGTCGCAGGTCACCGGGGCCGAGGTATGCATGAAGATACCATAGCCACGATTCGAGAAGAAGAACGGCACGGGCTTGTATTGGCCGTCGGTCTCAGGTCCCTGTGGATCGGTCACACTCAGATGCACCTTCTGTCCCACCTTGTTCAGCGAGGTAAACGACTCGCCGCAACCATAGATACGCTCGCCTGGTGCCAGTGTCAGCACGGGGTTGATGCTGCGGCTGTTGTCACTGCCGCGCTTGATAAATGAGAAAGGCTGCAGCTTTACCTGCGAGGAGTCGTTGTCGATAATGTGTCGTGTCTGTGTCAGCACCTTGCCGTTGGCATCTTTGATCACCAGTCGCCAGGGATACTTCCTGATCTCTATGCTGCCATAGTCGGAGCGGTAGGTGATGGCATCGGCCGATGTGGTGGTCTTCCACATGGCTCCCTTGGCCTTGCTCTTGAATCCGTCGCAGAACATCACGTCGCTCTGGTCGGCGTCCTTGGGTTCTACGGGCGTGGTCAACATGCGGATGCGCGCTGTTCTTGGGCTGATGAACTCAATCTTGAGTTTCAGGTTAGGATCATTGTCGTATGCTGCATCGGGGAAATCCAACTGCTGCATACGTACCGGCCAGTAGCCGTTCAGGTTGAATGCCTGTCGGGGCGACATCCGGTAGCGCTTCCATTGCACCTGACCTTCACCCTTGGCAGCATCAAAACTGACCAGCGAGTCGGCAAAGAAGTAAGTGTTCGACAGGTCGTAGAAGTCTGTCGACATGTCTTTTTGCATACATTGCAGGTACTGTACACCTGCATTTGTTTGAATCTGTGCTGTGGCGTGGTCTATCCCGCAGACGGCACACACCAGGAATAGTAATCGTTTCATGCGTAATATTTATGGATAGTCTTGTTGCAAAGTTAAACATAAAATCCAAATTAGCGTTCTAATTCTTGCAAAAATATCTGATTAATAGCAATTTAGTGTTCAACTCCGACAAAAAATGCAAATAGGGTTTCGCGTTTTTTTCGTAACTTTGTCGCCGAAAACCTAACATCAAGTCCAAAGTATATGAATAAGTTGAGAACAATCTGTGTGATGGCATGTCTCATGGCTGTGTCTGTTTTGAATGCCCAGAGTGTCAGAGAGTCGGTCCTTCTTGCCGATGGTTGGAAGTTTGCATTTGGTCATGCCGCCGATCCTGCTAAGGATTTCGGCTGTGGTACCGAGTATTTCAACTATCTGACGAAAGCCAACTCCCTCCATAACGAGGGCCCGTATAGCACGAAGTTCAACGATGCTGAGTGGCAGGAGGTCAACATCCCCCACGACTGGGTCGCCACGCTGCCCTATGCGCCCAAGGCCAGCCACTCGCATGGCTATAAGACCGTAGGTCATCAGTATCCGGAAACCAGTGTGGGTTGGTACCGCAAGACCATCAGCATCCCTAAGACCGATGAGGGCAAGCGCCTGATGCTGCGTTTTGATGGCATCTTCCGCAACGCGCGTGTGTGGTTCAATGGCTTCTATATGGGCACCGAGCCCAGCGGTTATGCCACGCAGGTGTACGACATCACACCTTATATCAAATACGGTGAGGATAATCTGATCTGTGTGCGTGCCGACGCCTCGCTCGAAGAGGGTTGGTTCTACGAGGGTGCCGGCATCTATCGCGACGTGTGGCTGGATAAGTCGGCCCAGGTCAGCGTGGCTCCCTTCGGCACGTTTGTCTATGCCGAACTGCAGCAACCCTACAGCGAGGCTGTTGTACATGTAAAGACTGAGGTGACCAACAGCAGCCTGAAAACCCAGCTATATGAGGTTGAGCAGCGGATATTGGATGCCGAGGGCAGAGAGGTGGCACACGTCAGCGGATTCACGTATCCTTTACTCGCTAAAGAGACACGGACATGCGACCATCGGATAAAGCTATCCAATCCGCATCTCTGGAGTACTACCGACCCCTATCTGTATAAGGTGCAGACAACGGTGAAGGTGGACGACAAGGTAACCGACGTATATGAGACTACAACAGGTTTTCGCGATATCCGGTTTGATGCGCAGCGTGGCTTCCTGCTCAACGGTGAGCCGCTGAAGCTGAAGGGTGTCAACATGCATCAGGACCATGCGGGTGTGGGATCTGCCATCCCCGACGCCCTGCAGGCATGGCGCATCAAGCAGCTGAAAGCCTTCGGCTGCAATGCCTACCGTGCCTCGCATAACCCCATGACGCCCGCTGTGCTCGACATCTGCGACCGCGAGGGTATCCTCGTGATCGATGAGAACCGCCTGATGGGTATCAACGAGGAGCATCTGCGCCTGTTGGAGCGTATGATACGCCGCGACCGTAACCACCCCAGCATCATCCTCTGGAGCGATGGCAACGAGGAGTGGGGACTTGAGAATACCGTCCAGGGCACCCGTGTGGCCGAGGCCATGCGTGAGTACACCCGTCTCTACGACCCTACACGCCCCAGCACGGTGGCTAATGCCGGTGGCGTAGAGCTGATCAAAGGGCTCGACGTGGTAGGCTTCAACTATATCGTGCAGAACGATGTGGATAACCGTAAGCAGGCCAACCCCGACTGGAAGATTGTGGGTACTGAGGAGACCAGTGGCTGCGGCACGCGCGGCTGGTATTTCGATACCGAGGCGAAAGAGCAGAAGGGACACATGGTGAGCCTGAACCGCACCATGGAACAGAACTACGAGAATATCATTGAGCGCGGCTGGAAGTTCTATGCCGAGCGCCCGTGGGCGGCAGGCCTGTTTTACTGGACGGGCTTCGACTATCGTGGCGAGCCTAATCCGCTCAGCTATCCTGCCCACGATTCCGAGTTCGGCATCCTCGACTACTGCGGCTTCCCCAAGGACGAGGCTTACTACCTGCGGGCATGGTGGACCGATCAGCCTGTGCTCCACGTCTTCCCCCACTGGAACCTGCAGGGCCATGAGGGCGAGGAGATTGAACTCTGGGCCTATAGCAACTGCGACGAGGTGGAGCTCGTGGTCAATGGCCGTAAACTGGGCCGACAGACCATGCCTGAGAACGGTCATCTGAAGTGGAAGGCTGTCTATCAGCCAGGCAAGGTGGTGGCCGTCGGCTACAAGAACGGCAAGCGCATCCTCACGCAGACCCTCGCTACCACCAAGCCCGCTGCCCGACTGGTAGCAACTGCCGACCGTGTGAATCTGGCTGCCGACAACCGCGATGTGGCTGTTGTCACCATCGAGGTGCGCGATGCCAAGAACCGCTTGGTGCCCGATGCCTGTCCCATGCTCACGCTTACCTTGCAGGGCGAGGGCCGCATCATAGGCGTAGGCAATGGCGATCCTGCTTATCTGGGTGCCGACCACCCCACGGAGCGCGACTGCCGCACCTTCCAGATACCGGCTTTCAATGGTCTGGCGCAGGTGCTCATCCAGAGCACCTATACGGCAGGTACCCTGCAGCTGTCCTGCTTGGCCGAGGGGCTGACGAACAAACCGTTGATAATCACAACGAAATAAAAGAAAAAGTGGCAAGTCACTGGGCTTGCCACTTTTCTTTTCCGTTTATTTGATGTTGTATAGATAGGCTAACAGTGCCATCTTGCCACGCATGGTCTCACGGGGTGTGAACTCGCCGTTCACCCAGAAGTAACGCTGGTTGAAGTACGACTCCTGTCGGGGCCATCCGCCCTCATTCCAGTCGGGATAGCAGTACTTCAGGATCACACGGGCATCGCCGCCGTTAAAGCCTGGCGACCATGTCTCGGTGCCGTTGAACGGGGTCTGACCGGGATGTGTGCCAGGATCGCCGTCGTTACGTCCGGTCGAATAGATATCAGTGAGATGGCGCTCGCCCAGTCCGGTCATCTCTACGATGTTACCTGGGTTGCGACCTAATGCCCAGCCGGCTTCGGTAAACAGGATGTGCTCCAGCTGCTTGCGCTTGGCCTTATCGGCTATGTAGTGTGCCAGCATCACTAACTGCACGTTCTGCGAGGTCTGCCAGCGACTGTCGTTAGCAGCGCGGCGGCTGGGGCGGTTGGCCACATGACCGTAGTTGTAAGCCTCGGCCTGCGCCATAGTACAGATCTTCAGATTCTGGTAGAGCTCACCATAATGACGGGGCTGTGGACAGGTGAGATAGGCGGCTGCAGCCCAGTACTGACAGAAGGGCACCTGCTTTTTGCTCTCCTCGTGCATCACGCCTACGCCGAAGAATCCGTGGCGGCCCTTGCTGAACAGCTGCGATTGACTGTCCTTGATCATGCTCTCCTCGGCAAATATCTTCTCCCACTGCTCATCGCCGGTCACATTGTAGAGGAAGGCGGCTGCCATCTGACGGAAGTCGCGACCGCGCATCTGCATCGAGCCTACATCCTGCAGCTCGTCCAGTTGCTGGTCCTCCTGTCGCGAAGCAAAGCGGAAGGCCTTGATGGCCTCGTCGGTATAGTACTGGCGCAGACTGTCGTTGCGGTTCAGGCGGAACGCCTCGGCCAGGATGGCGCAGTTGGCGGCATTGGCCCAGGCTGCCATCGTGGTACAGCCGGCCTGGAACATCACGCTCCAGTCGGCACAAGGGTTGGTCACGCCCTGCGAGTAAGCCTCGCCGTCGCGGATTGAGAGGAAGAAGTCCACCTCGTTGCGGGCCTCGTCTATCAGGTCGGGTATGCCGTTGCCGCTCTCGCGGATGCCTAACTGGTCGTCGTTCAGCTTACCGCCCGAGAGGATATAGGGCAGCAGCATGTCGTAGATGTTGCTGACGTGTGCCAGATGGCGGTCCCAGTCGAAGGCATCAGAGTGTCCGCCCTTCACGTCGATATTCACGGGGTTGCCCGGCAGACGGTGCTGCCAGAATATCGACTCCTTCAGCTGCTTGAAGTGCGGCTCGTCCCACACGTCGGTGTGCAGCTCGCGCCAGCCTTTGCTCCAGGGGTGGAAGTCGGTCTTATATACGGTGAAGCCCTTCGGGTCGGTCTCGGGGATGAACTGTGGCTGACGGGGAGCGGGGAACACCTTCTTGGTGTCGATAGGCTCGCCCAAGCGCATGTAGTAATAGCCGCGAACCGAGTAGCGGTAGGGCTCGTAGTAGATGTCGTTCTTCACCTCGAAGTCCATGCTGCAGCCCACATCCTCAACTACCAGACGGTAGCAGCCGGGCTTGCTGGCGCTGAAGTCGATGTTCCACACGTCGGTGCCGATGAGGCTCTTGCCGCCGGCTTCGTTGGCCGATGCCGAGGCAGGCTGCCAGAACTTCACGGTGCCCACCTTCTGTTTCTTCTTGGTGCTTACGTTGTACAGCCATACGCCCTTGCCCTCAAGTGCCTTGTAGTCGCGCTGTCCGCCATCGCCTAACCACTGATACAGGTCGGCGGCGTGCTTGCTCTCTGATGGCGAGTAGCCGATGATGTTCACATGGACCGCTTCCGACATGCTGTTCCAGATGTCGAAACGGATGGTGGCCTCGTGGGTCTCGGTGCCGATACCGGTAGGGATGGCCACCTTGTAGGTGCAGCCCTGCTTCATCGACTTGGGCAGCTGGATAAACAGCCAGTGGTCGAGCTCGGCTTTCAGGGTGTTGTCGAAGTTCATGGGTTTCGACTTGCGCCATACGGCCAGCGGCTGTGCCTTGCCGAAGGTCTTGTCGTCGGTCGAACTGATCAGCCATAGTCCCGCTTTCTGCGCTTCGGCAGCCTTCAGTTTCTCGCCGAATACGAGCAGTGTGTCGTCGCCCTCGGCAAACGAGTGGCCTAAGTAGGCGCTCTGACCTGTACCGCTGTCGCGGTAGTGCACCTCGCCGTCGCGGAAGTGCAGCATCAGATAGTCCTTGTCAATCACTTTGATGCCCATGAACTTGGTGGCATTCATTGGGGTTGCTGTCATCAGCAACATGCCTGTGAGCAGGGTTGAAAATAGTTTTTTCATCGTTTTTAGTTTGATATTTATTGGAGTTTAGTCTAATATTCGTTCCAGTTCGTCCAGTTCAGCTTCGGTAGTGGCCCAGCTGGTCACGAAGCGGCAGATGGTGTGGTGCTTGTCGGCCTGCCCGAAGTGGGTGAAGCGCATCTTCTGGCCGAGCTTCTCTACCTGCTCGTTGTCGATGATCACAAACTGCTGGTTGGTGGGCGAGTCGACATAGAACTCGAAGCCCTTGCGGATGAATATCTGCTTCATGCGCATGGCCATCTTGATGGCGTGCTCCGAGAGCTTGAAGTACAGGTCGTCGGTAAACAGCGCATCGAACTGCAGACCGTTGAGCGCCCCCTTGGCAATCACGGCGCCGTGCTGCTTCTGGATAGAGAAGAAGTGCTTGTGGGCGTTCTGATGGGTGAACACCACCGCCTCGCCGCACAGGGCGCCTATCTTTGTGCCGCCGATATAGAATACATCGCAGTGGCGCGCCAGGTAGGGCAGACTGATATCGTTGCCCTCGGCCATTAGTCCGTAGCCCAGACGGGCACCGTCGATATACAGTGGTATCTCGTAGTGCTGGCACACCTGATAGATGTCGTCGAGCTCTCTGGCGGTGTAGAGTGTGCCTAACTCCGTGGGGAAGGTGATATACACCAGTCCAGGGTGTACGGCGTGGTCCTTGTTGCCGTCGTGCATATAGTCGTCGAGATACTTGTCGAGTGTCTTGGCCTCCATCTTACCGTTGTTATCGGCAATGGTGATGATCTTATGCTCTGTAAACTCCACGGCGCCAGCCTCGTGCACGTTGATATGGCCGCTGCCCACACAGATCACGCCCTCGTACTGATACAGCATCGAGTCGATGGTGGTGGCGTTGGTCTGGGTGCCGCCTGTCAGGAAGAATATCTGGGCGTCGGGCAGTCCGCAAGCCACGCGGATACGCTCTTTGGCGCGCTCGCTGAACTCGTCGAAACCGTAAGGTGTGGGTTTGGCGTCGTTGTATCTGATGAGGTTCTCCAGCACTTTTGGATGTGCCCCGTTGTTATAATCACATTCGAATGAAATCATATGCTTATTAGTTATTTGTCATTTTGGATGCAAATTTACATAAAGTTTTGCGATTTATTTGCAAACTTCACACGAAATGTGTATATTTGCACGAAAATTAATCAATATTGTATAAGTATGATCCTTCTAACAATAACAAATTGAACTATGAACAGAAAACTATTCCTCTTTGGTCTGCTGGCCTTTGCGATGACCATGCAGGCACAGACCGCTAAGAAGTTTACGTTGAACCTGACTGCCGACGGTAAGGCGCAGATGGTGTGTTTCCTGCCCGAGGCACCTTCAGGCCGTGCTATCGTGGGTGTGCCCGGTGGTGGCTACTCCATGCTGTCGAATACCCACGAGGGTACATTAGCTGCCGACTGGATGAACCGCCAGGGCATTGCCTATTTCGTGGTGAACTACCGCCTGCCCAATGGCGACCGCTCTATCCCCATCAGCGATGTAGAGCAGGGCTTCCGCACCGTGCGCGATTCGGCCCGGGTGTGGGGCATCAATCCTAACGATGTGGGTATCATGGGCTTCTCGGCTGGCGGCCATCTCTCGTCGGTCATCTCTACCATGTCGCCTTTCGAGGTGCGTCCTAACTTCTCGATTCTTTTCTACCCCGTCATCTCGATGGATGAGCGCATCTCCCACAAGTGGTCGTGCATCAACTTCCTGGGCGAGGAGGGCCATAAGGACCCCAAACTGGTAGGCCAGTACTCCATCCAGAATGCCGTGCGCAGCCACCTCACACCGCCAGCCTGCATCATCAGTGCTAACGACGACCGTCTGGTGCCTGTTGTCACCAACGGCGTGCAGTACTATTCGGCCATGCGTCGTGCCGGCAACGAGTGCTCCTTGTTCATCTACCCCTCGGGCGATCATGGCTTCGGCTTCGGCCCTTGGTTCAAATACCACGACCAGCTGCTGCAGGACTTAGGCAACTGGCTCAAGTCAATCCCCGCGCCCAAGCAGGATGCCGTGCGCGTGGCTTGTATCGGCAACAGCATCACCGATGGCTTCGGCATCGATATGCGCACCAAGTACGGCTATCCCGCACAGCTGCAGGGCATGCTGGGCGATGGCTACTGGGTGAAGAACTTCGGCGTCAGCTCGCGCACCATGCTCAACAAGGGCGACTTCCCTTATATGAACGAGCTGGCGTGGCGCGATGCTCTGGCTTTCAAGCCCGATGTAGTGGTCATCAAGTTAGGCACCAACGATTCGAAGCCCGAGAACTGGCAGTATGGTGCCGGGTTCAAGGCCGATCTGCAGCAGATGATTCTCACCCTGCGCCCCGATCTGGCTCAGCCCGCCAAGAAGAAGGGCAAGAAGGCCAAGGCCGCTGCCCAGCCTGCCGGACCGAAGATTCTGCTCTGCACACCCATCCCAGCCTTCAAGCCTACATGGAAGATCAACGATCAGGTGATTACCAACGAGATCATTCCCATCCTGCAGGAGGTGGCACGCCAGTACGGACTACAGGTCATCGACCTCCACACGCTGATGCTCAACGATGGCGATAAGATGGTTGCTGACGGTATCCACCCCAACCAGGAGGGCGCCAAGAAAATGGCCGAGATTATTTCCAAGGCCATCAAGTAATAAAACCTGGTTGCGGGGTGTTGAAACACACTGCAAAGATACTATATGAAACAAGCGAAAACAAGTTTTTTAGCCGGAATTTTGCGCTGGATGATAAGAAAGAAACCTCTGGGGTTTCTCGATTCTGGCAAAATCTCGAATAATCGTCAATAATTGATCTTTTAATTGTAACTTTGCCAGCCATTTGCAGACAATGGTGTCTGAAAGTAGAAAAACGTTTTCAACATGAAAGCTACTAATATCAAGGCCATTCTTCAGAAGAAGAATATGACCGACAGTGATTTAGCAAGGCTGTTAAATGTAACTCGACAGTATGTTAACGCCATCAGCTGTGGACGCGGCAATCCGAGCGTAAATGTGATGGAACGCTTTGCTGCGGCGCTCGATGTGCCATTGAGTGCGCTATTTGATGGTTATCCGTTAGACAAGCTGAAAGTTTAGCAAGCAAATGCCTCGTATCACCACCATGCGAGGCATTATCAAACGTAAAAAACTTGTATATTTGTTTGGAAGATTGGAAAAAAGTGCGTATATTTGCAGCAAGAATTAAAACCTAAAACAATTTTGATGATGAAAACAATGCGACCTTATTATCTGACACTCGCCCTGATGATGACTGCGGGGATCAGTCTTACATCATGTTTTGAGGACGACAATCCGGTGACGCCCGACATGGCGAACTTTGTACAAACCAGCAAGGATGCAGAGCCTACTACCGACCAGATGAGCGTGTACGTGACTGCCGATGTGCCCACAGCTGTGATTGGCACATTCGAGGAGGGAACGACAGGGGCTGCACTCGTAAAGCGCCTGCCCAAGACCACTGCCAGCATTGATGCCGACACCCGCATGGTGATATTGGCAGGCTCTATGTTCGACAACCTTGCACAAGCGTTAGACCCCGAGGTGATGAAGGCTGCGGTCCGCCTCACCATGAACGGTGGCTACATCTGCATTGCCAATCCCACTACCGAGCAGGCCGGCATGTTTGCGCTGACCTATTTGTTAGCACTGGCCACACAGGAAGAGGAATTCATGCAACAACTGTTTGACCTGACTAACGAACAGGCAGGTGATGCCGCACGCACTTCGCTACGCGTGGGGCGTGCGAAGACACGTATGGCCACCATGCAGCATGTGGCCAGAACCAGAGCTGCCAGCGAGCTGAGCGATGCCTTTGCCGAGCTGATTATCATGGGCCCCAACGATTACTTCATGCAGGAACCGTTTGAGGAGGAGTTTACCTCGTACGTCAGTGAGAGCGATGGCGATGGTAACACCACTCAGCCCCAGGCCGTGACGAGTCATGTTGAGCGCACAGCCGCCATCAGCGGCACGCTGGCCGACGCAGCTGCACAGTGGCTGAACGACACAGAACAGGAGCAAGAGGCTGCTGCCCGCCGCCCCATCACCCGCGCCGGCGGCAGTGTGAACATCAACGAGCTGATGGATGCCAGCGAGACATTCACCTACAACGGCGATATCTTTTTCCTGGATTGGGACAACTACTCGTATAGGCGCTACAACCGTATCAATATGAAAATCAGTTCGTGGGGCGTGCACAATATGGATACCAACAAGGACTACTACTACCTGAAACAGAACGTCACCCTCAGCATGGGCGATCGCTATGGATCAAAGATATTCTACCCCACACAAGGAGATAACTATTGGTACTCGGCTACCAACTTCGGCGAATATAACCGCTGGTATGGCGCATTCCTCTCGAAGTACGACACCTCGATGGATCTCACTGGTAGCGGTAGCATACACCTGGAGGCAGCAGCCCCCAACACCGACAATAACTCGTCGACCACCACCGTCACCACAGGCTCGTCGTACGCTCAGACGGAGACTGTAGGCATCACATGGGGGTTCAGTGGCGGAGCCAATGCTTCGGGACCTATGGGCAGCTTCAGCGTTGGAGGCAGCTACTCGGTGGGTACCACCACTGGCTCATCGTTCTCGGTGGGCATGGCGCAAACCAACAAGGAGTTGGGCGTGAAGAAGAATACGGCAGGTACAAAGGTATCGTGGACCTATACGGGCGCACTGCCGCAGTATTACGAGAATGTTGGCAGCACCATTTACTACTGTCACCGGTCGCCTGCTGCCATTCTGGTGAACGATGCCGATGTGAGTCAGGAGATATGCTGGTCGGTGGATAATCCATCAGGACAGTACACCGTCAACATCACATCAGCGCCTCAAACAGCTTCGTTGTTGTATGTATATAAGAAACAAGACGGCTATAAGAATGCCCCACACAAATATGTTTACGACAATGATGGCGGTGCCACCTACACCCATGAGTTGCTGGAGCCTAACCGCGCCATGCAGTCGTGGCGCATGTATGTCACCATCGATGAGTGGGTGGCTTCGCCTGTTGTGGGGGCGCAGGGCGAGTTGGAGTCGAACATCCGCAACGCCTTCCCCGACCTCTATGCCAGCAACTTCAAGATAGCCGACAAGACGGCTACCAGTCTGAATACCATCGGCTATATCGTCAAGGCATCGAAGGATATCATGGATAATAACGTGGACATCCTGCAGAGCTACGCCAGGTCGTGGGGCATCAGGAAGTTCACTATCCACTGGCGCTGCGACGACCGCAACGTGACAACCCGCGAGGGTTTCACCGTGATAGCCGACTGATTTATTTTGGCTAACTACAATCCGCTAACCACGAAACGCGCGCCTTGGCTGTAGGTGGTGTCGATGGTCAGGGTGTAGCCCATAGAGACGGCCAGACTGCGTGCCAGTGGCAATCCTACGCCCAGGCTATGCTCATCGGGCGACAGGCGTACGAAAGGTACGAAGATACGCTCTACATTCTCGACAGAGATAGGCATGCCCTCGTTGCTTACAGCTATCGAATAGGTGCCATTGGCCTCGGCGTGGCAACTCAGGGTCAGCGAATTGCCAACGGCATACTTCACCACATTGTCGAGCAGGCAGTTCATCAGCTCCTGCAGGAGGGTGTTGGTGCGGATGGTCACCTCGTCGGCTACATCCGTCATGAACTCGATGGTCTTCGGCTTGGTGCGGAAGTGCAGGTCGTAGCTGTTCAGGATGGTGCGTACCATCTCGTTCAGCCCAATCTCATAGTTCTTGGCAACGGGCATGTTATCGCCATAGAGGCTGAACAGCAGCAGCTTGCGGGTAGAGGTGGCCACCAGATAGGCATTGCGGCCCACTTCCTCGCGCATTTTCATATACTCGTCGTGTGGTATCTGCCCATCAGCGTCGATGATGACCTCGGCCGAACCGATCAGTGTTACCAATGGTGAGCGGAGGGCATCCTGGCAGATGCGTTTCTCTTCTTCGGTAATGCCGGAGTCGCCCAAGGCAAACGAGTCGAGCACGGGATCCATCAGCGATTCGATGCTGTGGGCTGCGGCTACAATGTCGTTGTAGCGCTTGCTACGCTCCTCGGGCTTCAGCCTGAACTCAGGATCGTTGAAGATACGGGCGTAGTTCAGCAGCACGTTGATAGGCGACTGGAGCTTGTTCTGGATGGCGGTGACGAAGGCGCGGCGGATGGCCTGACCGGCCTCGGTGCTACGGCGTGCCTCCTGCAGCTGCAGGAACTGCTCCTTCAGTTTCAGGTTCTTGAAGTAGCGGTATATCAGTACTGCTATCAGCAGGGCGATGATGACGGCTGCCATCAATCCCAGGCTCATCAGCTGTTTGCGGCGCAGTTCGGCCTTCTCCTGTT
This sequence comes from Prevotella sp. P6B4, assembly GCF_000619985.1. Taxonomy (NCBI): domain Bacteria; kingdom Pseudomonadati; phylum Bacteroidota; class Bacteroidia; order Bacteroidales; family Prevotellaceae; genus Prevotella; species Prevotella sp. P6B4. The sequence continues at coordinate 16,593 of NZ_JHVE01000018.1, read as the reverse complement.
CGGCCGTCAGCAGGTCGATGTCGTGGGTCACTTCCATCAGGTATTCCTCCAGCACCTCACGGTTGTCGTTCTGTTCCAGACTGTCTTTCAGTTCGGCTGCATGGAAGGCCCGTTGCCAGTCGCCCATCTTCTCATAGATGTCGAGTCGCAGCTCGTTGGCTATCTGTGGCACACTGACAGAGTCGCACCATGCCAGTGCCTGCTTGTAGTCGTTGAGCATCAGGTAGTGGCATACCATTACCTGCTGCAGGTTGGCGGCGTTAAAGCCAGCGGGGTTATTATGACGGATGCTGTCGTAGCGTGCGAAGTAGCGGTTGAACGCCGGTCGGTCGCCCAGTCGGCTGGCAATGATACACCGGTAGCCCAGTACACCACTGTCGTAGATGGGGTTTTCAAGCATCTGTTTCGGCAGACTGTCGAGACAGGCCATCGCCTCGACGGGGCGCTTGAAGCTGAGCACCTGCGACAGCGACAGGTAGCAGTTGAATACGGATACGGGCTCCTTTTCGGCATCAACACCTTTCAGGGCGCGACGGAAGTAGGTCTCGCCCATCTCTGGCTGGTTCCGGCCGCTGAAGAAGAAACCCAGGCACATGTTGGATATGTAGAGGTATTTTTCCTGATGGCGTTGGCGCACATCGTCGGTGAGACGGTGAATCTGGGTGAAGGCGCGGTGGAAGTGCTTGTTGTTCACATCGTAGATCACACGGGTCATCCATACACGGTAGTACTTATCCCACGCCTGGTGGCGCATCTGGTAGTCGAGCATGGTCTGGTGGGCATCGTAGAAAGCAGAGTCGTCACCGCTGACTTGTGCCGCCTGTAGGCGCTGCGCCAACTCCTGTTCTATCTCGTTTGCGTAAATACTTCCCTTGCCTGTGATGGTTAGGGTAATGATTAAAAGTAATAGGTATAGATACTGTTTCATGTTGTGATTAGGTAATTGATGGCGCAAAGATACGAAAAAAATCGGAGATGCCGTACGGATTGCTCCTTTTTTTTACAATCAATTCTAAGATGTTATTAAAAGTCAATGCCTCCCGTCGTCACAACGGGAGGCACTGCTTGAATTCTTTGGTTGTTTGCTTTGTTGCTTACAGGGCTTCGAGCATACGTTTGATGACTACCGAGCACGAGATCTCGCGGTTGGCAGCCTCGGGGATGACCAGACTGTTGGGGCTCTCGATGACGTCGTCGGTCACAATCAGGTTGCGGCGAACGGGCAGACAGTGCATGAACTTACCGTTGTTGGTCCATGACATGTGCTCGGTATCGACAGTCCACGAGCGGTCGGTGCAGGTAATCTTACCGTAGTCGGCAGGATTGGTGACACCGGGGTTACTCCAGTTCTTGGCGTAGATGAAGTCGGCACCCTCGAAGGCTTTCTTCTGGTCGTACTCCACACGGGCGTTACCTACGAACTTTGGATCGAGTTCGTAGCCCTCGGGGTGGGTGATGACCAGATCGACATCGGGCGCGGCGTCCATCCACTGGGCAAACGAGTTGGGCACAGCCTGAGGCAATGCGCGGCAGTGAGGGGCCCAGGTGAGCACTACCTTGGGGCGCTCAACCACCTTGTGCTCCTCGATGGTGATGAGGTCGGCAAAGGCCTGCAGGGGGTGAACGGTGGCTGTCTCCATGGCGAAGACGGGGCGGCCAGAGTACTTGATGAACTGCTGCAGCACGGTCTCGGCATAGTCGTACTCACGGTCGGAGAGTCCGGCAAACGAGCGCACGCCGATCAGGTCGCAGTAGCAACCCATCACGGGGATAGCCTCGAGCAGGTGCTCGCTCTTGTCGCCATCCATAATCACGCCACGCTCGGTTTCCAGCTTCCAGGCACCGGCATTCACATCGAGCACGATGACATTCATGCCCAGGTTCATGGCGGCCTTCTGGGTGCTGAGGCGCGTGCGGAGCGAGTTATTGAAGAAGATCATCATGAGGGTCTTGTTCTTACCCAGATGCTGATACTTGTAACGGTCGTTCTTAATCTCAAATGCTTCGGCCATCGCCTTATCCAATGGACCGAGGTCTTCAACGTTGATAAAACTTTTCATATGCTTATATTTTATGTATTAACTTTTGTTCTGATGCACATAATGGTGAGGTCATCGCTGGCCTCAGCACCATGACGGTGATGTTCTACCTCTGCTTCCAGCACTTCCACCACCTGACGGGCATTCTCGAAATCGGTATGCCGCAGGATGTCGAGCATGCGCTCATCGCCCAACTGCTCCTGATGGTCGTTCTCAGCCTCGTTCAGACCATCGGTATAGATGAGGAGCGGACGCCCCTTGATGGATGCAATCTCTTCGCCAACATAGTCCAGTCCGGGCCAGAGACCGATGGGGGCGTTGGCCTCCATCTCGAGGAAGGAGCCTTTCTGTTCGTCACCACCAATCACTGGTGGGTTATGGCCCGCATTGCAGAAGTAGAGATGACCGGTTGAGAGGTTCATCTCACCAATGAACATGGTAACAAACATGCTGTTGTCGTTCTTCTCTGTCAGCTCGTCATTCATGCGGGTGGCAATGGCGGCTGGTTTCTGGTGTTGCTTGGCCAGCGTATGGAACAAGTGTGAAGCCTTCGCCATGAACAGCGAGGCGGGCACGCCCTTACCCGAGACATCGCCCACACAGAAATACAGGTTGTCGTCTTCAATCAGGAAGTCGTAGAGGTCGCCACCTACTGCACGGGCAGGAATCATAGAGGCATAGAGGTCCAATCCTTCGTATTCCGGAAACTCATGGGGCACCATCGACATCTGGATGTCACGGGCGATACGTAGCTCGCTCTCGATGCGCTCCTTGGCGGTGGTCGTCTCCTCCAATTGGTTATAGGCTGTTTGCAACTCATTGTTGACGGCTCGCAGTTTTTTCAGTTGTCGCTGACGGTAGTACGCATAGAAGGTCATAAAACCCATGATCAATGTGGCCAGTACTGCTCCCGTATAGATCCTGAGTTGACGGGCGTGCTCCTTGCTCTGTTGCGCCTCTAACTTCGACTGGTATTCACTCAGTCTCAGTTGCTGTGCATGACGGTCCAGACTGTCGTTTTTCAACAACACAGCTGCATGTTGCAGTTCTATGTTACGATTCTTCAATGTCAGGTCTAATGCTTCTTTCTCCAGACGCTCTTGCTCCAGTTCGCTGGCCTGATGTTCCAGACGTAGGGCCTGATTGTGCAACTTCAGTGCATTGGCTTCGTTCTCTGTCCGGATAATGTCCATCTGCAGGGCATGCTCTGCCGCCTGTTTGCGTATGTCGGACGTGTTGATAGAGTCGCTGATCTTTTTATACTCCTTGTAGTATTTTAGGGCATCTTCCCATTTGCCCTGCCACTCATATGCATAAGAGATGAGCTGGGCTCTCTCTAAGGGATGTTTGGCCTTCTTGGCCAGTTCGAGCATAGTCTCGTAGTCGCCATTGACACGTGCATGATATATTTCTATATCGTTGGTAAAGGTGGAGCGATAATTGTATTTCTCCGACAGCCGTTTCCATTCCGTATAGGCTTTGTTCAACTCCGTCTTTTGAACGTTACCCTCATAATACATCGCAGCGATGCATCGATAGCTCCATGCATCCACAATCGAAGGCCCCGTCAGGTTGGGCTCTTTCAGGGTCTTGTCGGTCATCTCGAGTATCTTCTTCTGGTTTCTGCGGTTGTGGTAAATCTTAGCCAGACCTAAATAAGCTGGTGCGGCATTGATTTGAGGCAGATAGGCTTGCTTGTATTTACAGGCTTTCAGATAATACTCCTCTGCTTTGATCTCCATTCTCAGTGCACTGGCCTGATTGGCATTGGCTAATGATGAATAGTAGAACCCCAGCTTGCTGTCATGCTGCTGACTATAGTCGTTCATGGCCTTGGCTATCTCCATACCTTTCTCTCTGCTCACTTTTGTAAAAGCAAAGGAGGCCTGGTTGGCCCAGGTTCGGTAGAACAGACCTTCATCTTTCGTTTTCAGACAAGCCTCTTTCAATTGGTCGGTGACGGTCATGAACGGTTCAATCTCGTGCGTGGAGTACAAACGGTACATCTCTTTCGTCAGCCGGTCAACGTCGGCTTGAAAACCTTGAGCTGCCACTGTCAGTGGCAGTAGCAATAGGCATATCAGGTGTGTAGTAATGTTTCTTTTCATAGCGTTCCCTCCTTATCTGTTGACTACGGTCGTATCTGCCCTTCGCCCTCGATGAGCCATTTGTAGGTGGTTATCTCTTCGAGGGCCATCGGACCGCGTGGACCTAACTTCTGGGTAGAGATGCCTATCTCGGCACCCAGACCGAACTGGGCTCCATCGGTAAACGAGGTGGGGGCATTCCAATAGACACAAGCCGCATCGACATGAGCCTGGAAGGTGCGGGCGGTCTGCTCGTTCTTGGTAACAATAGCCTCGCTATGACCCGAGCCGTTCTCATCGATATGATCCAAGGCCTCGGCGAGCGACGCTACGGTCTTGATGGCCAACTTGTAGTCCATGAATTCGGTGCCGAAGCTGTCGGGCGTGGCGTGCTCCAGATAGGGGTACTGGCCATCGAGGGCTTTGAATGCTTGTTCATCGGCATAGATGATCACCTGCTTATCGGCCATTTCCTGGCAGAGGGCTGGCAGATCGGCCATACGACTCTCGTGGATGAGCAGGCAGTCGAGGGCGTTGCACACGGATACGCGGCGGCACTTGGCATTGGTGATGATGGCACGACCCATCTCCAGATCGCCTTCGGCATCGAAGTAGGTGTTGACCACACCGGCACCGGTCTCGATGACGGGGATGCGGGCTGTGTCGCGTACAAAGTCGATGAGTTTGCGACCGCCACGGGGAATGCAGAGATCCACATAGCCCACGGCATTCAGCATCTCGCCGGTAGCCTCGTGGGTGGCGGGCAGCAGGGCTACCACATCCTTCGAAACGCCATACTGCTCCAGTATCTCGTGGATGAGAGCCACCTCCTCGCGGTTGCTGCTGTCGGCATCCTTACCGCCCTTGAGCACACAGGCGTTGCCGCTCTTAAAGCAGAGTGAGAAAACGTCGAACGTGACGTTAGGACGCGCCTCGTAGATCATGCCGATGACACCGAAGGGCACGCTGACACGGCACAGACGGAGACCGTTGGCCAGCGTCTTCTGCTTGGTGATGTGTCCTAAGGGTGAGGGCAGGGTAGCCACGTTGCGCATGTCGGAAGCGATGCCTTCCAGTCGGCTCCCGGTGAGCTGCAGACGGTCGTAGAGGGGGTTATCCTTCGACATTCTGGCGAGATCCAGGGCGTTGGCCTCGAGGATCCTGGCCTGTTGCTGCATGATGGCATCGGCAACGGCATGGAGTATCTCGTTGCGCTGTGTATCGGTGAGCAGGGCCAGACTCTTGCTGGCGCGCTTCACACGTTCAAATGTTTCTTTGAGTTGCATGGCTCTACTATGTTAGGAATTCGGTATGCGGTGTTGATTCGGGGTGCTCCATCAGGTCGATCAGGATGTCGTCGCGGGTACCATTGGCAATGATGACATGAATGCCAGCGCACTGCACATTGCTGGCAGTGTGGTACTTGGAGTGCATGCCGCCACGACCGAAGGCACTCTTCTCTTCCTTGATATACTTGGAGAGGTCGGTGCAGGGCGCCACGGTCTGTATCAGCTCCGACGAAGGATCGTCAGGATGACCGGTATAGATACCATCGATGTTAGAGAGGAGGATGAGTGAGTCGGCACGCATCATCTGAGCGATGAGCCCCGACAGCTCGTCGTTATCCGTAAACATCAGCTCGGTAACAGATACGGTGTCGTTCTCGTTGACGATAGGCAGCACGTCGTTTTCGAGCATCACTCTCATACAAGCCTGCTGGTTGCGGTACTGCTCGCCGGGCTGGAAGTTCTCCTTCATGGTGAGTACCTGGCCCACATGAATACCAAACTCGCGGAACAGATCGTAATACAGACCCACCAACTTGACCTGACCTACGGCAGAGAACAGCTGACGCTGCTCGACCGAGTCGAGTGAGTGGTCGACCGTGAGTTCGCGGCGGCCACAGGCTACGGCACCCGAGGTGACGAGGATGACCTCGATGTCCTGCTTGCGCAGCCACGCTATCTGGTCGACCAGGGCCGACATGCGGGTGACATCGAGCTTTCCATCGGCTCGTGTGAGCACGTTAGAACCTACTTTGATAACTATTCTTTTCTTCATTTCACTATTCACTCTTCACTAATATAGTGGTACATCTTCGATGTGATCTATTTCTGGTTGCCCGCCTATCATGCCTACTACGGAAATGATGTCGAACCTGACGGGACTGTTGATGCAGCGATACTTGATATAGTGGTTGATGGCCTGGCGGAGGCTCTGCAGCTTGCGGTAGTCGACTGCCTCTTCGGGCTCACCATACAGGCGGTTGCGACGGGTCTTGACCTCGACGAAGACCACCTCCTGACCGTTGGTGGCAATGATGTCGATATCGCGGCGCCCCGATTTCCAGTCGCGCTCTATGATGCGATAGCCATGCTGCTGCAGGTAGGCTGTGGCCTGGTCCTCGCCCCACGATCCTAACTCATTATGTGCCGCCATCACTAATCACTATTCACTATTCACTATTTCTCCGCGTCCTTCTGGCGGATCTCTACGCGACGGATCTTTCCGCTGATGGTCTTAGGCAGCTCGTCGACAAACTCCACGATACGGGGATACTTGTAAGGAGCTGTCTCCTTCTTGACGTGCTGCTGCAGTTCCTTCACGAGGTCGTCGCCAGCCTTGTCCTTCCACTCCTTGCCGAGTACAACGGTAGCCTTGACCACCATACCGCGGATATCGTCGGGTACACCGGTGATGGCGCACTCAACCACGGCAGGGTGGGTCATCAGGGCGCTCTCAACCTCGAACGGACCGATACGATAGCCCGACGACTTGATGACATCGTCGATACGACCTTCGAACCAGTAGTAGCCGTCTTCATCGCGCCATGCCATGTCGCCTGTATGGTAGATACCATCGTGCCAGGCCTCGCGGGTCTTCTCCTCATCACGGTAGTAGCCTTTGAACAAACCGATAGGCTTCTTGTCGCCTACACGGATCACAATCTCGCCCTTCTCACCATCCTCGCAGCTGGTGCCGTCGGCACGCAGCAGGTCGATATCGTACTGGGCGTTGGGGATACCCATACTGCCTGGTTTCGGTGTCATCCAGGGGAAGGTGCCGAGGGTCATGGTGGTCTCTGTCTGTCCGAAACCTTCCATCATCTTGATGCCGGTCTTCTCATAGAACTTATCAAACACGGCTGGGTTCAGAGCCTCTCCGGCAGTGCAGCAGTACTGCAGACTGCTCAGGTCGTACTTGCTCAGATCCTCACGGATCATGAAACGGTAGATGGTGGGAGGTGCACAGAAACTGGTAACCTTGTATTTCTCCATCTGGCGCAGCAGGGTGTCGGCATTAAACTTCTCGTGGTCGAACACGAACACGGTAGCACCGGCAAACCACTGACCATAGAACTTACCCCATACGGCCTTACCCCAGCCAGTATCAGCCACGGTGAGGTGGAGTGAGTTCTCATGCAGGTTGTGCCAGAACACACCGGTGGTCAGGTGTCCCATCGCATAGAGGTAGTCGTGCGCCACCATCTTGGGCTCACCACTGGTGCCCGAGGTGAAGTACATGATCATCGTGTCCTCGTTGTTGTTAACGAAGGCAGGACGCTGGAACTGAGGCGCTTTGACCACCTCCGACTGATAGTCGCGGAAACCCTCGGGGATGGGTTTGCCGTGATCGGTGATGGTGATATACTGCTTGACCGTAGGACTCTCGGGCATGGCCAGTCGGATCTGCTCGCACACGTAAGCATCGTCCACGCAGATGATCGACTTGATCGAGGCGCGGGTGTTACGATAAACAATGTCGTGCTTGGTGAGCATGTGGGTGGCAGGGATGACGATGGCACCAATCTTACACAGTGCCAGCATCACGATCCACCACTCATAACGGCGCTTCAGAATCAGCATCACAGGGTCGCCCTTGCCTATGCCCAGCGACTGCAGGTAACTGGCGGCCTGATCGCTCTGCTCTTTCAGCTGCTTGTAGGTGGCACGTATCTCCTCACCCTGGTCGTTGGTCCAGAGCAATGCTAACTTCTCAGGTGCCTCTTCTGCCCACGCGTCCATCACATCGTAGGCAAAGTTGAAGTTCTCAGGGATGATGAACTCCAGATGCTTATTGTAATCCTCTACAGACTCGAAATGTGTCTGCTTTAAAAATCTTTCTACCATATATCTTTTCTTTTTTGCAACGGACAACAGGACTGAAACGACTTATGTGCTTAAAGTCCTTAAGTCCTGTAGTCCGTTGCTAATTAACTATTCAACTGTAAAGGCGAGGAATTTCACGGGTTTGTCGCCTACGGCCAGCATGCCGTGGGGTTTCAATGAATCGAAGTAGATGCTGTCGCCCTCTTCGAGAATGATGGTCTTGCCACCGATGAAAAGTTCCATCTTACCTTCGAGCACCATGTTGAACTCCTGTCCGGGGTGGGTGTTCTTGTAGATGGTGCGTGCGCCTGGCTTGGGCTCAACGGTAACGATGAACACATCGGCATGATGGTTGACGAAACCGCCCACCAGCGACTGGTATTTATATGCCTTTGTGCGTTCGATGCTCATCCCCTGACCTTTACGAGTCACGTAATATGACTTCATGTGTGGTGCTTCGGCAAAGATCAGTTCTTCGGTTGATACACCATACTTATGGGCTATCTTCATCAGGTTTGAGATGGTGATGTCGAGCTCACCCTTCTCAATCTTCTCATATTTCTCTGAGTCGATACCGATGGTCTCAGCCATCTCACTTACTGGAATGTCGAGAACGTCGCGCAGTCCGCGAAGGCGTTCGCCTATTTGCTTTAATTGCTCGTCCATGTTATATTTGTTGTTTTTATCGTTTATCTATGATTTTATAATCAGCATATTTCTCTTTGGGATAGACAAAGAGCTTATCGTCGATATTGCCTGCCTGAAAGTCGGAGAAGGTAATGGTACACCAGAAGATGCTGACTTTGATGCGTAGCTTCTTGGGGTAATACTTGCCTTCGGACAGCAGTGCGATGATCTTTTTCATCTTCACTTTGGTACCAGGCTTGGCATCGAGAGTTACCAACAGTCCTTCGGGATCCTTGGCGATGGAATAGTTGTAGCTGTCGGGTTCGAACTTGAACATCTGCAGTTTGTCGTCGCTCTTGTTCACCTTGGGGTCATGCAACTCTACAAGATGCTTGTTGGTGCGTACGATATGCTTCAGCTCGCCGTTGTCGTAGATGATGGTGTTCTTATGTTCTGATACACTCTTCTTACCCTTGTTGCACGAGTAGCCTTCTTCCTTATACAGTCCAAGAATGTTGATCTTATAGTTGAACTTGACGCCCTCCTGACCATAGATATGGTTCCAGGCGGTGTTGAAAACACGCTTGGCCTGGCGGGCATTGGCATTATCCTGTGCTGTAGCAGTGAAGTGTGGACAGTGAAGAGAGAATAGTAGCACTACCACTCTCATCACATATCGCCATTTAAGTATTCTTGTCATAACACCCCCCACTAATCACTTCAGTCCTGCTTTCAGACCACGGATCACTGCCGAGGTGAAACCGGCATGCTCCATCTCGTTGAGACCCTTGATAGTGAGTCCACCGGGAGTGGTTACCAGGTCGATGGCTGCCTCGGGGTGCAGGCCGCTGGCTTCGAGCAGCTCAACGGCGCCCTTCATGGTCTGCATCACAATCTTCTTGGCATCGTCGGCCTTGAAGCCTAACTCTACGCCACCTTCGGCGGCAGCGCGGATATAGCGCATGGCATAAGCGATGCCGCAGCTGGCCAGGGTGGTGCCCGATGCCAAGTGCTGCTCGTCGGTGAGGAGCGAGGTGCCCATCTCATCGAAGATGCCCTGTACTAGTTTGGTCTGCTCGTTGGTGGTGTCGCAAGGCACGATGAAAGTCATCGATGCCAACTGGGCAATGGCGATGTTGGGGATGACCAGGAAGAGTGGGGGACAATTGGCACCCAGCCACTCCTTGATGCTGGCCGATGGAACGCCTGCGGCAATCACAATCAGCAACTGCTTCTGGGGATTGAGTGCTGCCTTGATGCCGGTGAGCACACGTTCTACCAGCCAGGGCTTTACTACTACACAGACAATATCGGCTGTGCTGGCAGCCTGCTGGTTGTCGGTGGTGACGTTAACGCCTAACTTAGCAAACTTTTCTACAACCGCCTGCGAGGGATCGCTTACGGTGATATCTTCGTTTTTGAACTGTTGGCCTTTGATCAGACCCTCGACGGTGGCGCCACCCATGGCGCCAGCGCCTATTACTGAAATCTTCATAATTCTTCGGGTTTTACTCTTATCAGTCTTTCGATAAAGTCGTCGGCTTCTGCCTTGGTGAGACAGAGTGGTGGCAGCAAGCGCAGAATGTTCTGGCCGGCACAGCCGGTGAAGCAATGCTCATGCTTGATGAGCGGCTTACGAACCATGGCGTGTGGCATGTCAAGCTCGATACCAATCATGAGTCCGCGACCGCGAACCTCCTTGATGTGTGAGCTGCCGATATTGCGGATGCCCTCCATCAGATAGTCGCCGATGACACGGGCGTTCTCAACCAGACCTTCATCCTCGAAGACATCGAGGGTGGCAAGGGCTGCGGCACAAGCCAGGTGGTTGCCACCGAAGGTGGTGCCTAACTGTCCGTAAACTGGTTCGAACTCGGGACTGATGAGCACACCGCCCATGGGGAATCCGTTGGCGATACCCTTGGCAACGGTGATGATATCGGGCTTGATGCCCAGCCACTGGTGGGCAAAGAACTTACCGCTTCGACCGTATCCACACTGAATCTCGTCGCAGATGAGCACGGCGCCATAGCGCTTACAAGCGTAAGCCAGACCCTGTGCAAACTCAGGTGTGGCCATCTGGATACCACCAACACCTTGGATGCACTCCAGGATGACAGCTGCAACACCACCCTTTGACAACTCGCGAACCCAGGGCTCAAGGTCGTTGAGGGGCAGATAGCGCACATGGTGATTGTCGTTGATGGGGGCAATAATCTTCGGGTTATTGGTCACCTCGACAGCCAGCGATGTACGTCCGTGGAAAGCCTTCTCGCAAGAGAGCACGCGGGTGTTACCCGTCTTAAACGAAGCCAGCTTCAGTGCATTCTCGTTAGCTTCGGCTCCAGAGTTGATCAGGAACAGCTGGTAGTCGTCGTAGCCGGAAATCTTGCCGAGACGCTCAGCTAACTGAACCTGCAACTTGTTGATAACAGAATTAGAGTAGAAACCGATGTTCTGCAGCTGCTCTGTTACCTTACTAATATAATGGGGATGCGAGTGGCCGATGCTGATAACAGCATGTCCACCGTAAAGATCGAGATACTCCTGACCTTTGTCGTCCCATACTTTACAACCCTTTCCCTTGACGATGTTGACATCGAAGAGTGGATAAACGTCGAATAGCTTCATATCGTATCCTCCTTAATGATTTAGAAAGCTGATGCTTTCAGTTTGAGTCCGGCAGTCTCGTCGATGCCGAACATGATGTTCATATTCTGTACAGCCTGACCAACAGCGCCCTTCAACAGATTGTCGATGGCAGAGGTGACGAGCAGCTTGTTACCGTATTTCTCTACATGTACCAGGGCCTTGTTGGTGTTTACCACCTGTTTCAGGTCGATGGCTTTGTCGCTATAGTGGGTGAAGGCTGCATCCTTATAGAAGTCCTTGTAGGCTTCGATCACATCCTCTACGGGAGCGGGCGTCTTGATGACGGCGGTGCAGAAGATGCCGCGGGCAAAGTCGCCACGGTAGGGGATGAAGTCGATATCTGCATCGAGATAGCCCTGAACCTGCTTCAACGACTGACGGATCTCAGCGATGTGCTGGTGCTGGAAGGGCTTGTAGATGCTCAGGTTGTTGTTGCGCCACGAGAAATGGGTGGTGGCACCCGGTTTCTGACCAGCACCTGTAGAACCGGTGATGGCATTCACGGCTACGTCGTCCTTCAGCAGATTGAGGTAGGCGGCGGGCAGGAGTGCTACCTGGATACAGGTGGCAAAGCAACCAGGGTTGGCCAGGTGCTGAGCCTTCATGATATCTTCCTTGTTGATCTCGGGCAGACCATATACATAGTCGTGAGCACCCTTGATGCGGAAGTCCTGCGCCAGATCGATGATCTTGACATGCTCGGGGATGGTGTGTTCCTTCAGGAACGCCTCGCTCTTGCCGTGGCCAAAGCAGAAGAAAACCACATCTACCTGATCGAAGGGCATCTCGTCGGTGAACTTCAGATCGGTATCGCCAATCAGTCCCTCGTGGACATCGGATACCAGATTGCCAGCGTTACTCTCGGAGTTGGCAAACACAATCTTGGCTTCGGGATGGTTGAGCAACAAGCGGATCAGTTCACCGCCTGTATAACCAGCCGCACCTAATATTCCAATTCTAATCATATAAGTCCTAAAGTCCTGTAGTCCGTTGCAAAAAATTATCTTTTCTCGTCCTTGTGGATACCGTAGTAAACACGCAGTGGGGTAGAGCTAACCTTGATGAAACCCTTGGCCTCGTCGGCAGTCCAACCGGTCTGAGTCTCGCCGTATTCACCCAGTTTGCTCTTGGTCAGGTCGTTAGCACTGTCGATACCAACCGTCTCGAATCCGTAAGGACGGAGCTTCAGAATGGCGGTACCGGTCACGTTACGCTGACTGCTGGTGAGCATGGCCTCGATATCGGGCATCACAGGCTCCAGGTACTGACTCTCGTGCAGGAACATGCCATACCAGTTGGCAACCTGGTCCTTCCAGTACTGCTGCCACTTAGAGAGGGTTGACTTCTCCAGCAGACGGTGTGCCTCGATGATGAGCTTGGGGGCTGCGGCCTCGAAACCTACACGGCCCTTGATACCGATGATGGTATCACCCACATTGGCATCACGGCCAATGGCATAGCTGGCACCAATCTCCTCAATCTTCTGGATGGCCTTCACCTTATCGTCGAACTTCTCGTCGTTCACGGCTACAATCTCACCCTTGTCGAACTGAATCTTCAGCAGCGACTCCTGCTCCTTGGCAGTAACATGCTTCAGGTAAGCCTCTTCGGGCAGCCCCTGTGTGGGGTCGAGCAGCTCACCGCCACAGATACTGGTGCCCCAGATACCTACGTTGTATGAGTACTTCAGCTTGGTGAAATCGGCAAAGAATCCGTGCTCGTTCAGATAGTCAACCTCTTCCTTACGTGTCAGCTTCTTATCGCGGGTGAGCGTGATGATCTCTACACCAGGAGCCATTACGAGGAAGGTCATGTCGAAACGGATCTGGTCGTTACCAGCGCCTGTTGAACCGTGGGCGATGGCATCGGCACCGATCTCTTTGGCATAGCGGGCGATGGCAATAGCCTGGAAGATACGCTCGCTGGATACAGAAATGGGGTAGCAGTTGTTACGCAGCACATTACCGAAGATCATATACTTCAGCGATTTCTCGTAATACTCGTGGGTTACATCGAGGGTTACATAGGCCTTCGCACCCAGCTTAAAGGCGTTCTCCTCGTTTTTCTTCAACTGCTCGTCGCTGAAACCGCCTGTGTTGGCGCAGGCTGCATATACATCCCAACCGTCCTGGGTGAGTTTCATAACTGTGTAAGAGGTGTCGAGTCCTCCTGAAAATGCGACTACTACTTTCTTGTTTGCCATATCTTTGTTTCTTTTTACTTTTTTACTCTTTTACCTTTTTACTCTTTTACCTTTTTACCTTTTCACCTTCATATCAGTCTTTTTCTCCGTCAATCTTACGGATGCGCTCCAGCACCTCGTCAGAGATCTTTGCTGGCAGATGTTCGGTAGGGTCGTAGAGCATGGCTGTGCAGATGCAGTACTTACGACCTGTGCGATGCAGCACATCCACGTTGCAACAGCCCTCGCAACCCTTCCAGAAGGCTTCGTCGTCGGTCAGGTCTGCAAAGGTCACGGGCTGGTAGCCCAGTGCGGTGTTCATAGCCATAACGGCGGCGCCACTTGTCAGCGAGAATATCTTGGCGTGAGGCCAACGGGTTCTGGCCAGGGTGAAGGTCATATCCTTGATGCGCTTGGCAATGTGTTTGCCTCTGAAGTCGGGATGCACAATAAGGCCTGAGGTCGTGACATATTGCTGGTTCTCCCAGGTCTCGATATAACTGAATCCTGCAAATCGTCCATCCTTGGTAAGCGCTATTACCGCTTTTGCTTCCATCATCTTCTTGACCAGGTACTCGTGGGTACGCTTGGCAATACCAGTACCGCGCACCTTCGCTGCTTCGGCGATGGTGTCGAGAATCGTATCCACGTATTTCTCGTGCTCAGGTCCTGCTACTAAGACTTCAATTTCTTCTTCCATTTCTTCTTATTACTTTATTTCATGTTTGGTACCACATCGCTCAGGGCTTCTACTACTTCCTGATGCTTGATGCCTTCTTTGATTACAATGAATATGGTATCATCGCCGGCGATGGTGCCCAATATCTCTGGAATGTCACTATTGTCGATATTCCAGGCTATCGAACTGGCATAGCCTGGACGGGTTTTGATGATGCCCATGTTGCCTGAGAAGTTAATGCTGATAAAACCGGGTACTCGCATCATCTCACGGATGCTGTTAGGAGTGCTGACACGTTTGTACATGGTCTCGTTGGGCAGTACGTAAACGTAGTTGCCGCTCATCGAGGCTGCCTTTGCTACTTTCAGCTGTTTCAGATCACGACTCAGAGTGGCTTGCGTTAGTTTGAAGCCTTCTTTCTGGAGGGCGTTCAACAATTCGTCCTGGCTCCCTAACTGCTGACTTGATATGATCAGTCTCAGGGCTTCTAATCTGTTGGTCTTTACTTTCATCTCAGTATATTTATTCGAAATCGGTTGCAAAATTATACAAAATTTCGCAACCGACCAAATATTTCTGCATATATTTGCAAATTTTACCGTTTCATATCGAATCCAACGCGTACGCCATCGTAATTTTTACTCAAATCGCCTATGGTTTGCAAATCTTTATTGCCACTCATGGCCGACATGGTTTGAAGAACTGTCAGCAGTTTCTTGGCTTCGAACAGAATCGATATGCCACCAGATTCCTTCTTGGCATAGCAGTTTATTGAGAGCAACAGGCCTTTTAATGTGATTTTCTGGCTGGCTTCGTCGAAAGTGTAGTTGCCGCTGAATGGTGTACCTGCTATTTTAGAAGTGAATGTGCCGTCCTCGTTAAAGGTGATGTAAGTGTTGGCGGCTGACAAACCTACTTGCTGGTAATAGGGCTGAAGTTTCTGCTCAATCTGTACGGCTGCTACCTCACCACCTGCTTTTGCCAGCAGGTTCTCGCTGGTGAAGGCACAGCCTGGACCGTTGTATTTCCAGGTGGCAATCAGGTTCTGAGCTTTAATCTTATCCAGACCAATAACACTCGTGATGGCATTTACTACGCCTGTACCATTGGTCATGGCACCAAGAACCTGCCCCATATTACCGCAACTTGTCATTGCGATGCATGCCAAAGCGGCTATGCTAACCATTACTTTTTTCATCTTGCTTGTTGTTTATTGATGGTTATTGTATCTATTTACGTTGCAAAATTATAATAAATACCTTAAACAGCAAAGCATTTATCAGAAATTAACGTAGTACGTAGCCTGTGTTTCA
This sequence comes from Prevotella sp. P6B4, assembly GCF_000619985.1. NCBI lineage: Bacteria > Pseudomonadati > Bacteroidota > Bacteroidia > Bacteroidales > Prevotellaceae > Prevotella > Prevotella sp. P6B4. Next base: position 905 of record NZ_JHVE01000018.1, on the reverse strand, counting down.
GTTCTTGTGGAATCGGGTGCGAAAATCACGTGAGTTAATTCGATTGATGATTTGAGCCGGCTCGATTGATGATTTGAGTTAACTCACGGTTTTTACGTGATGCTGATTCTCTCTATATAATATATAATAATGTGACAATATTTTTCAGATTGATATTTGTCAAGAGCGACCAAAAAAATGCATGAAAAATGAAAATTTCTCTCGAAAAGTTTTGGTAGTTTCAAAAAAAGCCGTACCTTTGCACCCGCAAATCAGGAACACCACCTGACAAGCACGATAAAGAAAGAGTTCTTTGAAAGATTTACATAGACAGAAGTAGTACAAGAAGCGAGAGTAGAAATGCTCTTGGGTAACAAGAAACAAACCGTTTCAATTTCTTTTAATAGGAATAGAAATCTTGGATAGTCGTTCTGAAACAGATAATGATTAAATTTACAAGGCTTCTAGGAGCGAGAGAAATGAAAGTTCACTTTCAATTTCCGAGCGACGACGAAGGCTCGTAGAAAATATCGAAGATATTTTATACAATGAAGAGTTTGATCCTGGCTCAGGATGAACGCTAGCTACAGGCTTAACACATGCAAGTCGAGGGGCAGCGAGAAGAAAGCTTGCTTTCTTTGTCGGCGACCGGCGCACGGGTGAGTAACGCGTATCCAACCTTCCCTATAGTAGAGAATAGCCCGGTGAAAATCGGATTAATGCTCTATGTTATTCAATGCGGACATCTAAGTTGAATCAAAGGTTTACCGCTATAGGATGGGGATGCGTCTGATTAGGTTGTTGGCGGGGTAACGGCCCACCAAGCCCACGATCAGTAGGGGTTCTGAGAGGAAGGTCCCCCACATTGGAACTGAGACACGGTCCAAACTCCTACGGGAGGCAGCAGTGAGGAATATTGGTCAATG
>NZ_JHVE01000017.1:0-79144 GCF_000619985.1 Prevotella sp. P6B4 | reverse complement strand
AAGGATATCACCCGCGTGTTCTTCACCACAACCGAGGCCGATTTGCTTTATCTGGATGATGCGATTTTTGAGCTCGCCGAACAGGCTGATACAGTGATACAGTGTGACAGTTCAGAAACATCGGTTACACCTAATTACAATGTCAATGCCATGTATAACGGCATGCCGTTTACCGAGATTATCGCCAAGTATTGGGAACTGTACAATGGGGGCAAGGCGCCCGTAATAGGCGATAGGAATGCTTTGACCTTTGAGTTGGCGGTTACCCTACGCTCCATCTGCGGTTACGATCTGGGACAGCTGATGCAGGTGATACCCAACTACTGGGCTGCGCCCGATGGCACCTGCACCGAGGCCGATATGGCTGAGTATCGCAAAACCATCGATAACGCCCTGAAAGAGCCGCGAAAGGGTATGCCGTACCGACTGAAACAGGTGCTGCAAGCACTGAAATCGCAGGCAGGCGTAAAGGCCTGTGGCGGCACTATGACCGCACCGCCGCCTATGCCCAAGCGATTGCCGCCGCTCATCCGTCTGCTGACCAAAAACGTGCCCTGGTACTATAAGCCAGCCGTGGCCAGTGCCGTGTTCCCAGCCTTGGGCGCACACCTGCACGGTGTGAAATTCCGCTATTGGGACAACGTGGAGCACGAGGCTACATTCATGAATCTGTTGGTGGGCCGTCAGAGTATAGGTAAGGGCTCGATCAAAAAGCCTATCGACTACATTATGGAGGATATTCGCCAGTGCGATCAGCCCAACCGCGAGCGTGAGGCCGAGTGGAAACGCAAGAACCCCAGCGGTAAGCAGAAAAAGGATCCGCGCCCCGTGGATATCTGCATACAGATGCTTATCGATAACCTGACCGATGCCGTGTTTAACCAGCGCATCGTAGATGCCCACAACAACGGCCAGCGCTACATCTACACCATCGTGGACGAGGTAGAGGCGCTGAAAAAGGTGACATCGAAAAACTCGGTGGATGAGGTGGGCCTGCTGATACGCAAAGCCTTTGATAATTCGCTGGCAGGTCAGGAGCGCGTGGGTGCCGACTCGGTATCGGGCATCGCCCCGCTCAGGTGGAATTTCAACGCCAGCACCACGCCGCCCAACGCCCGTAAGTTCTTCTATAAGATGGTGAACGATGGTACCGTGGGGCGACTGGATGTGGCCACCATTATCCGTAATGATGCCGATGATGACGACGACCCGCCCATCCAGGGCATTTACGATGAGCAGTTTGCTGCCGAACTAAAGCCATACATCGACCGATTGGAGGCTGCCAGCGGGCTCATTGAGTGTCCGCAGGCTAAAAAACTCTCGCTCGACATCCGACTGGAGAACAAGGAGGCTGCCAAGCTGTTCGAGAGCGAGGCCTATCGTGTGCTGTCGTATCGTGCCAACGTCATCTCGTGGCTAAAAGGCATGCTGCTGTATGTGGCCCATGGCTACCGCTGGGACAAGACGATAGCCGACTTTGTGCGCTGGAGCGAGCAGTACAACCTATGGTGCAAGATGCTGTACTTTGGTGCCCAGCTGGAGAAGGAGTTGCGTGAGGAGGTTGAGATACAGCGCCGAAGCGGACCCAAGAACCTGCTGAGCCTGCTGCCCGATGAGTTTACCCGCGAACAGTACATGCTGATGCGCCAGCAACAAGGCAGGCAAGGCGACGGCGACAGTGCCCTACGCCAATGGCAAACCCGCGGACATCTGGTGTACGACGAGGTGAGTCGCCGATATTGTAAAACCGAGCAGTTTAAACAAAAGTACGCCAACCTATGATTGATATTGAGAATACCCAAGAATGCTTTGTGCAGCTCTGGCTACGGCTGGAGCGCACAAGGCGCCTGCTGGGCGGGCAATGTAAGCGCTACTGCATACGCAATGTGTTGAAAACATGGTTCGGCCCTGCAATAAGTGATGACTTTATCTGGGAGGTATGCCATCTGTGCGAGCAGGAGGGCTGGAACGAGTTGCCGCTGCCAAGTCTCTATCCGCGCAAGCATCGCGAACTCTTGCGTGCTATCGTAGCTGTACGTACGGGCATCAGCTTTTGGAAAATCAGTCTGAAAGCCCTCGACTCTGCCTATAGTATCGCATTCCCTAATAGTACACCTATTAACGTAAACAAAAAGAAGAGAATATGAATAATGTAAGTATCAACCTCAGCGAGCACTTTTCGCTCGCTGAGTTAACCAAGACGAACGTGAAGTTAAATAACGTGCCCAACGAGGCACAAGTAGCTAATCTGAAGCGCCTCTGTGGCTGGTTGGAGATGCTGCGCAGTGAGTGGAACAGCCGCTATGGTGGGGGTAACGACCCGATTATCATCAACAGCGCCTTTCGCTCGCCCCAGGTTAACAAGGCCGTAGGCGGTGTCGCCACCAGCAATCACCTGACAGGGGGTGCGGCTGATATCAAGGTGAAGGATATCTGTCAACTCATCCGCTATGCCACCATCCTGCTCGACATCGCAGACGAGAGCCAGGAGGATTTCGACGAGCTGCTGATAGAGCGAAACGACAGCGGCGCCATCTGGCTGCACTTCGCCGTGCGACAGACAGGCAATCGCAGAAAGGTTTTGCTAATTTAAAGGTGACATCTGTCACCCGTGTGGTTTATTGCATTCTTTGCAGTCCTTCCCAGCGGACGTTCCAGCGGCCATCCTTGGGGAAGCCGGGGTTTAGCGGCTCTGAACAACCATCCCAGCCCGCACACATCATGGCTACGGCTGTGAGCAGGGCGCCATTGCCGGGCAGGTAGATGCGCAGACGGTCGCCTGTCTGGAAGTTATGTCCGTTGGGCAGGTAGGTGTTCTTCTGGGTGTTGATGAGCAGGGCCTGGAGGGCTGTCTCTGGATCGCCTAAGCGGGCGGCGGTCATGGCTATCATGCCGTAGTCCCATCCCCAGGTAGTCTGCCAGTTCCAGTGCTGCATCACCCAGCTGAGGGTGCGCTGCATCTGTGCCTTGCTGTATAGACTGCTGGAAGGCAGCATGCCACAGGCGCCCAGCACGGCGGGATGATCATTGCGGCACTTATCGGCAAAGGTCTCGATCTTCTTGCCAGTGGCATCGAAAGGGTCGAAGGCCTCGTGCTGCTTGTCGGTACCTATCTGGATGCCTGCTGTGTAGATGCCGTTAGACTCAGGCAGTGGTGAGAGTTTGGCGATGATATCGTCCCACTTGGCGATGCGGGGCTTGCCCTGGCGCTCGCGCCACTGTTGCGCCACCTTCAGTCCGTACTGCCAATAGGCTAACTCAAAGGGCTGATTATACGAGATGTCTTTGGTCATGCACTCCTGCATGGCGGTAGCGCCCTTCAGGATGTAACGTTGCTGACGGGCATCGTAGGTCACGTAGTCGGCCATGAACTCGGCCGTTGCCTCTACCTGCTCGCCATAGGTCTTTAAGGTCTCGGCAGTGGGATAGGCGCGATATAGTTCCTCGGCCATGTAGATGTAGTGGGGCTGTTGCCAGATGAGGAAGGAGCCGGTGTTTGAAGGCGCCTCGCCAGCCCAGGGGTCGGTCATCTTCATCCAGCGCACGCCCTTGAATCCTTGTCGTGTGGCTATCTGGCGGGCTACGGGGTAAGCTACGTCGTTATACCATTTCATAATCTGTGCCAGTACCTCAGGACGGTTCCAAAGAGCAAAATCAACCATGTGCCACCATGCCATCTCTAAGTGCGGACGTCCAAACCAACTGTTATAGGTGAGTCCGGTTTCCTGTGGCGGCATATTATTGGCGCAGTTAATCTGGGTGAGGTATTGTGACAGTACCACGCGGCGCTCCAGTTCCTTGGCGCGAGGGTCGGTACACTGTGAGAAGTCGATGATGGCACCTGCGTTCCACCAGGCATTCCAGAAGCGCAATGCTGCCTTGTGATACTGGTCGTACTCGAATGCCAGGTCTTTGGCGGGCTGCGCATCCAGATATTCAGCCGACACGGTCAGCACCTCGTCCTGAGTAGTCAGCTCGAATGCATGCGGACCGCATACATCGAGTGTGGCGCGCCCTTCCCATTGTAGTAGCACGTAATACGTGGTGGCATCGAGGGTGCGCTTGATAAGGGCTTTCTGTGTGCCTTTTTCTATAATCTCCGACTGATGCTTCTGTGGCTGGTGCCAGTCGCTGGCATCGTCGGCATGATTGCCTGAAGGATAGGGGAAACGCAGGCTGATAATGGCACGCTGATCAGTAAGCAGCTTACTGACGATACGGGCGTAGAGCGCATCTTTGGCAGGATGAACACCTGTTGTTACTTCCACCTGTTGTCCGTCGACTATGAACTTCGATTCTATCTCGCCGTCCAGTAGTTTCTGTTCCTGACGGATGCCTGTCAGTTCGTTCAAGGCGACAGGTGTGTTGTCGGCATGTCTCAGCGAGAGTCCTATGGCGCCTAAGTTCAGACGGTGCGGGTTCACGCGAAAGAACTCTGTGGCTTCCTTGTGGCGTCCGTCTGTTGCCTTTTTGTATTCCACGGCATATACCTCCTGATGTCCATGTCCGAAGTCGAAGGTTTTCTCCGATTCTGCAGGCGTCAGCTGCTTGGTGTTGGGAAACTGATGCCAGCCCCAGTCGCTCATGGCGCAGAGGGGCACGCCGTTCTTGTAGTCTTCAGGAAACGACTGCAGTCCTGTCACATCGACCGTTGTCGTAAAGTGACCGTTACCCACGGAGAGCGATGCCAAGGAATCGGCTTGTGTGATGACGGGGTTATGGCGATTAACAACAGCGTGACGGTCTATAGAGGCCGTCACGTTGTTGATATTGTATCCTAACTGTTCCATTTCGAGCGAGGCCCATATAAACGGCCCTACGCCTTTTGCGTCGTTGTCACGAATCGGTTCGGAGAGATAGTAGTTGAATCCGCCGTCGCGTCGTTTGTTCTCGTTGACTGTTCCTTTGGGATTCACCTTCTTCAGCGCCGCTTCCACCTCGGGTGTGGCTGCCGGACCGAGTCCTGCTACCGAACAACACTGGGTGAGCGATATCGTCTTGTCTTCGTTAACGCGGATAAAGCGGTTGATGATGCCTTTATATGCCTTGATGCCGGCATCGCGGTATTTCGTGCCTAAGTAGCCTTTGTTGTAAGCCTTCAGCAGCACATAGGCAAACATCGACGAGCAGGTCGACTCTAAGTAGTTGCCCTTGCGGCCAGGCTGATCCATCACCTGATACCATACGCCAGTCTTCTTGTCCTGCCATTTGATGACGGCGTCCAGATCCTTCTGTAACAGGTCGATCACTTCCTGACGGCGGGTGTAGTTCTCTGGCAGTGCATCGAGCACTTCGATAAGAGCCATCGAGTACCAACCCTGCGCACGTCCCCAGCAGTGCTGTGAGAGTCCTGTCTCCTGGTCAGCCCAGAAGGTCTTGCGGGTTTCGTCGTAAGCATGACGGTTCAGGCCTGTCTTGGGGTCGAGTGTACGCTCGTAGGTTATCTTCAGCTGGTTCACAGCATCGTCGTATATCTTGAAGATGTCACCTCTCTTTGCTCCTTTAGTTGTAGTAGTGATAGGGGCTGTGAGTGTGCGGAAGGGCAGTCCCATGAATATGCCGTCCAACCATACCTGATAAGCGTAGATGGCCTTGTGCCAGAATACCTTGTCGGCTACGGTACGAGGCTGATTCTGTAGCTGTTTCATCATGGTCTTCATGGCTATCAGATTCTTGGCCTCAGGCCACTGCTGATACATACGGGTTACGAAATGACCTGTACGGATATTGTCGAGGTTATAATCCAGAATGTTATAGCCACGGATGTCGCCCTTGGCGTTGATCATCGTATCGGTATATTCCTGACAGTACTGGCGGATAGCCTCACCACCGTATTTCAGATAGGTGTCGAGCATTCCCTCGAGTTCGATACCCATCACGTAGCTCCATTTGGGAGCCTGCGAGAAATCCAGCAGATAGCTCTTGGGTACGCGCTTCATCTCCGAGTAGGTCATCCACTCCGAGTAGTTCTTATAGGGTGCCTGGAGCAGCGACAGCGAACCGTTGATAAACAGGCGGTCGAAGTTCACGTTGCGGGTCTTGCCGCTCATGAAGTTGCCGCTCTTCACGCCGTTGAAGCGACAGTTTTTCACGTTGATGTCATATACGAAGGTGTCCTCATCCAAACCTATGATCTGTACGCCGTATTTCGACTCCTGACTGGTCACGTTCTCCATGTACACATTGCGTACGATGGGGTAGTAGCCACGGCAGCAGATCTCATTATGCTCGTAGTCGAGATTGATTTTCAGCACGCTTTCCTTACACTTGCCGACGGTGATGTTACGCATGTTGATATTCTCGATGATACCACCGCGGCAGCTGTTGGTCTTGATACGCAGTACACGCTCCAGTTCAGGCGAGTCCATCACACAGTCGTGGGCATACACATTCTGGCAACCGCCCGAAATCTCAGAGCCAACCACTACGCCACCATGTCCGTTCTTCATCTCACAGTTACGGATGATGATGTTCTTCGATGGCATGTTGCGCTCGCGACCATCGCGGTTGCGTCCGCTCTTGATGGCGATACAGTCGTCGCCTGTGTTGAAGAAACAATCCTCTATCAGCACGCGGTCGCAGCACTCGGGGTCGCAACCATCGCCGTTAGGACCATCGTTGATCATTTTTACACGTCGAACGGTGATATCGGTAGAGTGCAGAGGATGAATCACCCAGAAAGGCGAACGCAGCAGCGTTACGTCCTCTAACAGGATTCCCTCGCACTTGTTGAAGCTGACCAACTGTGGGCGCAAGCCGTCCTTTGCAGTAAACACGCGCTCAGGTGTGCGCTCTCCTTTCTCATTATACATAGGTACGCCGTCCTCACCATCCTTCAACAGGCGAGCACGTGAACCTGCACGCTGACTGACAATGCCTTCCTTCCATCCGAAGCGGGGATTGCCGTTCCAGGGCCACCACGTGTCGTTAGAGCCACCACCGTCGATGGTGCCTTTACCTGTGATAGCGATATCCTTGGCTTTGTAGGCATAGACGCAGGGCGACAGATTGAAGCACTCCAGTCCTTCCCACGAGGTCTCGACGATGGGGTAGAGTTCTGGTTGAAAAACGAACTCGAGCACAGCGCCTTCCTGCACCTCCAGGTTCACGCCGTTTTTCAACTGGATGGCACCCGTCAGGAACTTCTGTCCTGCAGGAACTACCACGCGGCCACCGCCCTTTTTCGAACAGAGGTCGATAGCCTTCTGGATAGCTTTCTGGTTCTTGGCAGCCGTATTGTCGGTCTTTGCGCCATACTTGGTAATGAGATAAGCCTTATCGGCAAATTGGGGGGTACGGATACTCTGCTCAATCTGCTTGTATTGAGCCTCGTTCCACTGCTGGGCTGCAGCTAACAGAGGTGTCAGCATACAGAGCATCACAATCTGAAATAATTTTTTCATATTTGGTAAACGTTATTAGTCCGTAGTTACGATTTCGGTGCAAATATACAACAAAATCGTGAACCACGGACTAACTGTAGTCTAAAATCTTACGTAAACGTTAACTTTGCAGCGCCTCGAACAGCTTGTCGAGTGCCTCGTCGGCATTCTTGCTCTCGTTGAGCAGTGTGACGAACTTCGAGCCGATGATGGCGCCTGCTGCATTCTGCTGGGCAGCCTCGAGCGTCTGCTTGTTGCTGATGCCGAAACCAATCATGCGTGGGTTACGCAGATTCATGGCGTTGATACGGCGGAAGTAGGCCTGTTTAGCATCGTCGAAATTCTTCTGGGCGCCAGTGATGGCTGCGCTCGATACCATATATACAAAGCCATCGGTGTTGTCGTCGATGAAGCGGATGCGCTCCTCGCTCGTCTCTGGCGTGATGAGCATGATGATACGCAGGTCGTACTTGTCGGCAATAGGCTTGACTACCTCTTGATAGTCCTTGAAGGGCAGATCAGGAATGATGGCGCCACTCACACCGCTCTCTACGCACGATTGGCAGAATGCCTCGATGCCGTAGTGCAGTATGGGGTTCAGATAGCCCATCAGTACCAAGGGAATCTCTACCTGGTCCTTGATAGTCTTCAACTGGGCGAAGAGGGTCTTCAGGTTCATACCGTTCTTCAGTGCCTGTGTGGCTGCGCTCTGAATCACAGGACCGTCGGCCAAGGGATCGCTGAAGGGAATGCCTACTTCAATCATGGCGATGCCACGACGCTGCATGGTCAGTATCACGTCGGCAGTGCCTTCGAGTGTAGGACAACCGGCACAGAAGTACAGTGACAGGAGCTTCTGGTCCTGACTGTTAGCAAAGAGTTGATTGATCTTATTCATATATTTAAACCTTTTATAAATGCTTTTAATGTTCCAACGTCTTTGAGCCCTGGGGCTGTTTCGAAGCGTGAGTTCAGATCGATGCCGATGCATTTGCTGTGGTAGAACTTGTTCACCCGTTCAGCATCATCAGGCCCGATGCCACCGCTCAGCAGGAAGGGAGTGTCGCCTTTGTAGGCCTTGAGTACCGTCCAGTCGAACTTCTCGCCGTTGCCGCCAACACTCTTGCCTTTGGTGTCGAACAGCAGACAGTTGGCTACGCCTTGATAGGCTTCTGTCAGGGCAAAGTCGGCTGCTGTGGCTATGTTGAAGGCCTTGATCACTTTGTAGCCACTGAGCTGTTTGATATAATCAGGGCGTTCATGCCCGTGCAGTTGGATGATGTCGAGTGCATATTCGTCGGCTGTGCGTTTCACCACCTCGATATCCTCATCAACAAACACGCCTACACGGTTGCAGTAGATAGGCAGATAGGCGGGTTTCTCGCTGACATGGCGGCTCGACTTGGGCCAGAAGATAAAGCCCATCATATCGATACCCAATCGTTCCACTTCACGGATGTTATCGGCCTCACGCATGCCGCAAATCTTAATGATCATAGTTGTTCTATAAATTCATGTAATGCCACTCCTGGGTTGGCGGTCTTCATAAAGTTCTCGCCAATCAGGAATCCGCGGAATCCGGCCTCACGAAGAGCCTTGACCGTGTCAGGGTTTGAGATGCCGCTCTCGCTCACCTTGACAGCCTCCTCAGGCAGTAGCTCTGCCATGCGGAATGAGTTGTCGATATCGGTGATAAAAGAACCTAAGTTTCGATTATTAATGCCGCACATATCTGGTTTTAAATCAGCGTATTCCAATTCTTCTTTGGAGTGTATCTCTAATAATACTTCTAAGCCTAACTGGTGGGCGGTGTTCTGCAGGCTGCGGCACTCGGCTACCGATAAATCGGCTGCAATCAGCAGCACGGCTGATGCACCACATAGACGGGCCTGAAACAGCTGATACTCGTCGATGACGAAGTTCTTATAGAGGATAGGGATGTTCACCCCGCTATGACGGGCAGTGCGGATAAAATCGTCGCACCCGCCAAAATATTTCATATCTGTCAGAATGCTCAGAGCTGCTGCTCCGTTCTGCTGATAGCTCAGGGGAATGATGTCGGGCTGTCCGTCCTCCTTGATCCATCCTTTTGAGGGCGACTTGCGCTTAAACTCGGCGATGATGCCCGAGTGGGATGCTGTCAGCGCCTGCTTCATCGACGCCACACTGAAGTCGAGTATTGCCTCTACCTGTTTGTACAGCACTTGTGGGGCAACGGCTGCCTTCGCCAATTCCACCTCCATGCGCTTATGCGCTACAATTTCTTCCAGGATATCCATGATATTTCTCTTTTTGCAGCGGACTACAGGACTAACAGGATTGATTATCCTAAATGAAAAAGTCCTTAAGTCCTGTGATCCGTTGCTAAATTTTAACTATTGAGCTCAACGAATTTCTTGAATGTTCTGAGGGCAGCGCCGCTGTCGATACTCTCGCGGGCAATCTCCACGCATTCCTCGATGCTCTTCTGGCCCTTCTCCAGTACTTGAATACCGAAGGCGGCATTTGCCAGAACGATGTTCTTCTGGGCAGGCAGTGCACGGTTCTCCAGTACGCTGTCGAAGATCTGTGCGGCCTCTTCCTCGGTAGCGCCGCCCACCAGCTCCTCGGGCTTGGCTATCTCGAAACCTAAGTCGCTGGGCTTGAAGATACGCTCGTACTGCTTGGTGGTTACCTTGAAGTCGCCAGTCAGCGAAATCTCGTCGTAACCATCGATAGAGTTCACGATACCGTAGTCGATACCAATCTTCTGATACACCTGGTTGTATAGGCGCATCTGGTCGAGATTGGCCACACCGAGCAGCTGACATTGAGGCTGTGATGGGTTAACCAGCGGGCCCAGCAAGTTAAAAATGGTTGGGAACTGCAGCGCCTTGCGGATAGGACCAACGAACTTCATGGCCTTGGCAAACAGCTGGGCGTGCAGATATACGATACCAGCCTCGTTCAACGAGCGGTTCAGCTTGTCGATATCATCAGTGAATTTGATACCGTGATGCTGGATTACGTTCGAAGCACCCGATACCGAAGTGGCGGCATAGTTACCGTGCTTGGCTACCTTATAGCCTGCACCTGCAATCACAAAGCAGCTGGTGGTAGAGATGTTAAAGGTGTTCTTGCGGTCGCCACCTGTACCAACCACGTCGATGTAGCGGTCGGCATTCAGGATGGCTGGCACGCCAGTCTCTAAGATACCATCGCGGAAACCTAACAGTTCGTCGACTGTTACGCCACGCATCTGCAGGGCTGTGAGCAGCGCTGTGATCTGTTCGTTGGGAAACTCACTCTGGGTGATACCAATCAGGATATTCTTCATTTCTTCACGAGATAGTTCCTCGTGGTTCAGCATCCTGTTCAGGATGTCTTTCATTGTCTGTGCCATACTATTTAAAGTTCAATGTTCAATATTCAATGTTCAATGTTAAAGAAACATCCAGTTCTGCAGCATTTTCTTGCCGTCGGGCGTGAGCACGCTCTCGGGGTGGAACTGTATGCCACGGATGTTCATCGATTTGTGGCGTAGCGCCATGATCTGCCCCTCGTCGCTCTCGGCGGTTACCTCTAAGCAGTCGGGTAGATTCTCTTTCGATACCACCCATGAGTGATAGCGGCCGATGGTGATGTCGCGACTGATACCGCTGAAGAGTGGGTCGTCGCTTGTGATATGACAGGGTGTAGCCACGCCATGGAACACCTCGCTCAGGTTCTCCAGCTTGCCGCCGAATACCTCGCCGATGGCCTGATGGCCCAAGCACACGCCCAAGATAGGCTTCTTGCCGGCATAGGTGCGGATCACATCGAGCAGCAGACCTGCCTCTGAGGGGATGCCAGGACCGGGACTCAGGATAATCTTGCTATATGGCTCCAGCTCTTCGAGCTTGAACTGGTCGTTACGCAGCACGGTTACCTCTGCACCCAGTTCTTTTACCAAATGACTCAGGTTGTATGTAAACGAGTCGTAGTTATCTATTATAACGATCTTCATAATGTTCAATCTTCAATGTTCATTGATTAAAGGTTCTCAGCCTGTAGTATGGCCTTGCGCAGGGCGCCAAGTTTGTTGTTTACTTCCTGCAGTTCGTATTCCACATCGCTCTTAGCCACGATGCCACCGCCTGCCTGGAACCACAGCTCACCGTTACGGCTTACGAAGGTACGGATGGTGATGGCCTGATTCAACGAACCGTCCAGTCCGATGTAGCCGATACAGCCACCATAGGCACCACGGTTGTGAGGCTCGTAGTCGCTGATGAGCTGCATGGCGCGTACCTTTGGTGCGCCTGAGAGTGTGCCTGCGGGGAAGGTGTCGATAAACGCCTTGATAGGATTAGCGCCCTCATCGAGTTCGCCACTAACGCGACTCACCAGATGGATGACGTGCGAGTAGTACTGCAGGTCCTTGTAGAAGTCGACTGTCACACCATGGCAGTTTCTTGAGAGGTCGTTACGTGCGAGATCTACCAGCATCACATGCTCGGCATTCTCCTTGGGGTCGTTGCGCAGATACTCTGCGCCACGTCGGTCGGCCTCAGCATCGCCCGTACGTTTTGTGGTACCGGCAATGGGGTCGATATATGCGCGGAATGCGGGTTTTGATTGTTTTGTGTTGGGTGATGGCTCAATTCTGCAGTGTGTCTCAGGTGATGAGCCGAAGATACGGAAACCGCCGAAGTCGAAGTAGAACAGGTATGGCGAAGGATTGATGCTGCGCAGTGCGCGATAGAGCTTGAAGTCGTCGCCCTCGTACTGTTGGATAAATCGGCGTGAGAGCACAATCTGGAACACATCGCCACGCAGACAGTGCTTGATGCCTCGGCGGATGTTCTCACGATGCTCATCGTCTGTCAGCGTTGAGCGTACATCGCCTACGGGGTGGAAGTCGTATGCCTGCACATTGGCCTTGTTCATGGCCTTCATCACGGCATCGAGTTTGGCCTCGCCGCCAAGCGACACAATCTTCAAGGTGTTGTTGAAGTGGTCGAACACGATCACCACCTTGTAGAGTATATACAGCAGGTCGGGCGCATCGTTCTTGGCCTGCGTCTCGTCCTTCACGTTGATATCCTCGAAATAGCGCACCGCGTTAAACGATGTATAGCCGAACAGTCCGCACACCTTGGCATCGTCGCCCTCCACGTGAATGCGGTCTATCAGTTTGTGGATGGCCTTGTCAGAGCGATAGTCCTTGTTCACCTCGTGCTGCAGGGTACTGCCGTCAGGATAGGTGATGGTAGCTACGCCATGACCGATTGCCACGCTGGCCATGGGCTCAATGCCGATAAACGAACGTGAGTTGTCCTTATCGTGATAGTCCGAACTCTCCATCAGCGCACTCTGTGGATACAGGTCGCGCAGTCGCATATACACGCCTACTGGTGTATATAGATCCGCCAGGATCGTCTTCGATATTGTTGTATAATTGAATGTACTCATAATGTTCAATGTTCAATGTTCAATTAAAACTTCCCGTACTCGCCAGCCATGGCTTTATTCTTCAAGTAAGTCTCTACGTCCTTGTCGCCGCGACCGCTTATGGTCAGCACTACCACGTCGTCTTTCTTGAATGTGAGTTTCTTCAGGGCTGCGATGGCGTGAGCACTCTCGATAGCGGGGATGATACCCTCCATGCGGGTCAGCTCGTAGCCGCCGTAGATGGCCTCGTCGTCGTTGATGCTCAATACCTGCGAGCGACCTTTCTTGGCCATGTTGCAGTGCATGGGACCCACGCCGGGATAGTCCAGTCCTGCCGAGATGGTGAAGGCCTCCTGTATCTGTCCGTCCTCGTTCTGCATTACCAGCATTTTCGAACCGTGCAGAATGCCTGTTGTGCCTTTATGGATGGTAGCTGCTGTGTAGTCGGTCTGCCAGCCGTGTCCGCCAGCCTCAGCCAGTACTATCTTGGTGCGCTCCTCGTTCACGTAGTGGTAGATGGTACCGGCTGCGTTGCTACCGCCACCGATGCAGGCGATGAGATAGTCGGGATAATCGCGGCCAATCTTCTCCTGCAACTGCCATTTGATTTCTTCGCTGATCACGCTCTGCATGCGTGCTACCAAGTCGGGGTAGGGATGTGGACCCATGGTGCTGCCTACGATATAAAAAGTGTCGGCAGGATGACAGCACCAGTCGCGGATAGCCTCCGAGCAGGCATCGCTCAGGGTCATGTTACCAGTACGTACGGGGTGTACCTCAGCACCCAGCATCTTCATGCGCTCCACGTTGGTGTGCTGGCGCTCCACGTCGGTAGCACCCATAAACACCTCGCACTTCATGTTCATCAGTGCGCAAACTGTAGCGGTAGCCACGCCATGCTGTCCGGCACCTGTCTCAGCAATGATACGGGTCTTGCCCATCTTCTTGGCCAGCAGGATTTGTCCGATGGTGTTGTTGATCTTGTGGGCACCAGTGTGGTTCAGGTCCTCGCGCTTCAGGTAGAGCTGGCAGCCGTAGTGCTCGCTCATACGCTTGGCATAGTACAACGGACTGGGGCGACCCACGTAATCCTTCAGCAGGGCATGATACTCAGCCTTGAACTCTGCGCTCTCAATGATGGGCAGATAGGCCTCCTGCAGGTCGTGCACACACTTGTAGAGTATCTCGGGCACGTAAGCCCCTCCGAACTCTCCGTAAAAACCTTTCTCGTCAGCAAAATAATTCTCCATATCTATTTATATTTTCAATTTTCATTGTTTAATCAAAAAAAAGACTCGCCGCTGTCGCGACGAGCCTTTTTATACTATAGCTATAGGTATACGGCATTAAACCTCGCGACTGTTTAATCTCGAGCTCTGCCACCACCAATAGTTGTTCTGAATTCTATTCATATTCTATGTTGCCTTTATAACATTTCGGCTGCAAAAGTAAGTATTTCATTTCAAACCGCCAAACATTTTGCCAACTTTTTTAATAAAATGTTAGCAAAAGTTGCTTTTTGCTTACTTTTTATGGGGCGAACTGTATGATTACACAGATGTTCGGCAAAGTTGCTTCATGATTGCTTCATAAATGAGTCATAAATGCATACTCACGTGCGTACGCCGTAAAGGCACGCACTCTTACTTTTTGCGAAAGCATAGCTTTTGACTATTGAAAGCGTAGCTTTTGCACCTCGAAAGCATACCTTTCGCCCCCCGAAAGCTATCCTTTCGTTAAGCCTTTTAACTGCATTTTTCTTCTAAAAACATTTGGCGGATTCAGAAATAGTGTGTAATTTTGCGGGCGGAATTAATCATTTAAACTGAAATAAGATGATGAAAACGGTATTAGTGACAGGTGCCAACAAGGGCATCGGATTTGGAATAGCAAAACATCTGGGCCTTAGTGGTTGGCGTGTAATCATTGGCGCACGCGATGAGCAGCGCGCAGAGAAAGCGATTAGCGAACTGAAGGGACAAGGCATTGATGTGCTGGGATGGGTAAACATCGAATTGGCCAATCTTGATAGTGTTGAACAGGCTGCCAAGGAAGTAAGCGGGAAGTATCCGGAACTATCGCTCCTGGTTAACAATGCCGGTATTCCTGGCGACATGAGCGTAGATAGTGAGCATACAGAGATAAGCGTGATCAAAGAGACGCTCGATGTGAACTTTATCGGCACATTCGCACTTACCAAGGCGCTGATACCATTGATGGCTAAGAATAATGGGCGAATCGTAAACATCACCGTACCATCAGAAATCAGCCCTTATTGGCACCCGTTAGCCTACGTAGCCAGCAAGGCTGCACAGAATGCCATGATGGGCGTAATGGCCATTGAGTTCAAGCAGAGCAATACGCCTGTAGAGATTTTCTCTGTACACCCAGGACCCACCACCACCGATCTGAATGGTAATATGGCGCTGCCCGGATTCCACGATATAGAAACCGTAGGCCAGAAGACCGCCGAACTGATCAATGATGGCCAGAACCACCAAGGCGAGTTTATCGAGCTTTACCCCATTGTAGAGGAATAATAGAAATCTTTCATAACAGATAAAAACTCCAGTCGTTAATCTTGCGGCTGGAGATTTTGTTATTTTCTTACCTAATTTTTTGGCGGTTTGAAAATATATGTGTACCTTTGTGGCGTGTATTTAAGAAACTGATAAAAACCTATATTAAGTATGAATAGACTATTGATTCTTTTTCTGGCGTGCGTGATAGCGCAGTTATCCTATGGTGCAACCGTATCCGAAAACGAGTGGTATGAAAAATACCTATCGTGCGCTAAAGACAGCGACTTACGTGTGTTGAAGGCGATAATAGAACAATGGGAACAGGCTGAACCTGAATCGCCAGATGTATATGCAGCATGGTATAACTATTATATAAAGTTAGCTTTGACCGATGTAGTAACCCTCACTACTATACCACCAGAAGATAACCAGAAAGCGCTTCAATTTGTAGATAGTACGGGCGTAGTGGCTGGATACATGTATGATACTAAGGCGTTTAATGATTCTATCATACAGATAGGTTATCAGAAATTGGATGTGGCAATCAGACTTTATCCCGACAGGTTAGATTTGCCTTTGGGCAAAGTTACAATGTTATTCAGACAAGACCATTATTCTGAGGCTATAACGGAACTATGGCGTGTTATAGACTATTCGGAGAAAAACGGAAACAGATGGCTTTGGACTTTAAATCAACCGGTAGAGGATGGTGTATACGTATTTAAGGATAGTATGCAGGATTATTTTGTACAGTTGGTTGATGCAGAACAAAGCGACTTTGCACAGCAATTGGTCGACAGAATGTTGCAATTGTATCCTTCCGACATAATCTTTCGTTCAGATAAAGCGTCGTTGCTTGCCATCGCTAATCGTTATTCAGAAGCATTACCACTCTACCTGTCTATATACAAAGATAATCCAGACGACATCATAGTGGCATCAAACATTGCTCACATATATTACACGCAGGGCGATAAAAAGCAAACAGTGAAATATTATAGCAAGCTGGTGCAGTGTGGCGACAGCGAGATTGAGGATATTGCAAAACAGCGAATTAAGGAAGCAAAATCATGGTGATGAAGAAAGTAATGAAAAGAGATATAATTAAAATTATAGTAGCGCTGGCTTCCGTTGCAGTGTGTAGTGGTTGCCGTAGTGCACGTGAAACTGTAGAAGATGCGGCTGAACATGCTGATGTGAGTTATACAACTAGCGAATCGGAACGTGAAATTATCCGTGCTTCAAATGATTTCTCCTTCAAACTGTTTCAATTGCTAGCAGCCAATAATACAGATAAGGATTTTATTATTTCCCCATTAGGTGTGGTATATTCGCTCGATATTATCAGCAATGGTACAGGCGGACATATTAAACAACAGCTGCAGCAACAACTGTGTACAAGCCAGGTCAGTCAGGACGATATCAATGCGCTAAGACGCAAAATGATGCTTTGCCATGCAAAAGATTCTGTAGCCGAATTTCTTGCTACCAAAACGGCTTTCATGAAATCATCAAATTTGCTACTTCATCGTGATGAACACACTATAAAGCCAGAATATATACATACAATCGGTCATGATTATTTTGCTGACTGTCTGTCGTATCAGAACGAGGATGATGCTAAAAGCATTGTAAAAGCTTGGAATAAAGAAAATAATCATGGGGCTATCAATGAAATCCCGCTGGAATTTGATGCAAATGCCGATGCTTATCTCATCAATACATTGCTGTTTAATGGTGCCTGGGTTCAGGAATTTTACGATACTAAACCAGATACATTCTATATAAAAAAGGATGAGGCTCGAATTGTTAATTTGATGAGTATAACAGAAAAAGAGGGATGTTTTAGGTATATGCAGAATAATAAATATGCCATACTGCGTATGCCTTATGTTGGGAGCTTTTATATGGATGTAATACTGCCAAATAAGGATCTGACAGTTGATAGTCTGATAAGACAGATGGATATGGAACAGTATAAAAATAGTACCAAAGTACTTAAAAAGTATGATGTTATAGATGTTAGTTTTCCAAAGTTCCACGTAAAATCAGAGATTGATATTAAGTATCTGTTGTAAGAAATGGGACTCACAGATATCTTTTCGAAGAAAGCTGACTTTAGTTTAATGAGCGAATCCCCACTTTATATCAATAAGATGAAGCAGAATATCGAAATTGATGTTGATGAAAAAGGTACTCATGTAGAGGCAGTTACATCTACTTCTTTTGTTACATTATGTGCATTGAGCAACCCCACCAAGGCAGAGTTTTATGCCAATCGTCCTTTCATTTACTTCATCCGTGACTATTTCGGTTCCATCTGCTTTGCAGGAGTATATCGCGGAGGTAAATGATGATTTCTCGCAAAAATATTTTGTGGAATGCGTAAGATACATATTATAATGTTTGGAGGGCAGTTTGTTATGAGCCTTGTGTTTTCACAGAAATACTTGCATAACTATATCAAGATATAATGGTCATGGGGACGGAGGAGGTGATCACACTAAATCATATATGACAATGGTGACATCGTCACCATTGTTATCCAAAAATAATCAATTCTCATTTTTATCGCATAATTATTTGGTGGAATGAAGAATTGTGCGTACCTTTGCCTGCAGAATTTAAGAAACTGATAAAACCTATAACGGTATGAATATTAAGCGCAAAATGTTGATTGCCCTTTGCCTGATGGTGGCAGTTATGACTAAGGCTGTTGAGAAGCAGACTGCTTCGATTAACAAGGTTACAGTGTTTACTAATGGTGCACAGGTGGAGCGCTCCAAGAGTGTAATCCTGGTGCCTGGCGAACAAGTAGTTACGTTTACAGGCTTTTCTCCGTATATGGACAGAAAGAGCTTGCAGGTAAAGGCCAAAGGCCATCTTACGATATTAGGCATAAGTGAGCGAACTGCTCATCCAGACTCTGTTGCACAAGTCAAGAAATTGCGTGCTGCTGAGGATGATGTAAAGGCTGTGGAGCATCGTATCCAGCAGACTAAGGATGAACAAGAGATGCTGACTGCACAACTGGAACTGGTAAAGATCAACTGTTCGGTAGCTGGGCGAACAGTGGCTACACCATTGGCAAACATCAAGGAACTGAATGCCTACTATGCACAACAGGTTCTTTCGGTTAAGAAACGCAGTCAGGAACTAGAAGAGCAGTTGCAAAAACTGAATGATGAATTGAAACGCAAGCAAGATACCTGCGACTCAATAGCAAAACAGAAGTTGAAGAGCGTCACCGAGATTGATGTGAAGGTAGATGCCAAACAGACCGGTCGTGCCGATTTCGACATAACCTATTATGTTAAGAATGCAGGTTGGTTCCCCAGCTACGATGTACGTTCTAACAGCACCAAAGAACCATTGCAACTGTCGTACAAGGCCAATATCTATCAGAACACCAAGGAAGAATGGAAAAACGTGCCCGTAACACTCTCATCATCCAACCCTAATCGTTCAAATGTTGCGCCACAGCTTAAGACTTACTGGCTGGATTATGGTCTGTCGGCTCCTTCATATAATACAGAGAATGACGGCAGCAATGTTGTAAGCGGAAAGATCGTGGCGGCCGGTGATGGCGATCCATTGATTGGAGCCTCAGTAATAGTAAAGGGCACTAATCTTGGTACTGTTTCTGATATAGATGGTAATTATTCCATTGTGCTGCCGCAAAACAGTAGCAAACTTATGTTCTCATACGTAGGCTATGTTAGCCAGACACATACTGTAGAACCTGGTTCTACGCTCAACATACGCCTGAAGGAAGACCAAGCATCACTTCAAGAAGTTGTAGTTGTGGGCTATGGCGTATCAAAGAAGGGACACAAATCTAAGTCTAACGGCGAAATATTGAAAGCCAAAGAGAGCATACCAGTGGTACGAGGTGTCGCTGTAGAAGAGGAATTGAACGAGAGCGAAGTGATTGCCGTCAATCAGCAGCAAGCACAGTTCGGCTATGAGTTCGATATCAAGCAGTTGCTGACATTGCCTGATGGCGGCAAGACAACTACTACCGAGATTGCCCGTCATCAGTTGCCTGCATCATACGAGTATCGTGGCATACCGAAGATTGACAAAGAGTCGTTCCTGGTGGCCGATGCAACCGATTGGCAGAAACTCAACCTGATGGAGGGCGAGGCCAACGTCTTTTTTGATAATTCGTTTGTGGGTAAGAGTATTCTCGATCCTAACGTAAGTAGTGACACACTCCACTTCTCGATGGGACGCGACCAGAGCATCCGTGTACAGCGCACCAAGGTCAGCGAGAGCTCTACGCGTCGATTCTTTGGTAGTAATCAGGAACAGACTTTGAAGTGGCGTATCACCGTAAAGAACAATCGTCAGGAGAGTGTCAACATCACAGTGTTCGATCAGGCCCCCATCTCGCGTAATACCAGTATCGAGGTAATCATGGAAGAACTTAGTGATGGTCAGTATGATAAGAAGACCGGCATCATCAAATGGCCACTACAGCTCCAGCCCGGCGAGCATCGTGACCTGATTCTGCAATACAAAGTAAAATATCCCAAGAACCGCCGTCTTAATATCGAATAGTAAAAACGATGAAACATACAAAGGCGAATCTTATTATACCTATTTGGTGGTTGATTCAGTTGTGTGTCTTATTGGCACTTGGAATTCGGCATTTAGGACATTTATTTGTCGTTGTCTTATTAATTTTGTCGTTAGTAGGCCATATATTCGGTGGGCGTAAAGTTTCTATCGCGTCCTCTTTCGGCCTGGCTTCCTATTCTGCACTGACATTAATTGGTGCAATACTATTGTGTTACATGACGTTCTTCTTAGCATCAAACCATACGGAGTGTTTCCTGCCGATAATCGCTATGGCCGTTGCCATCATAAACATGATTATCTCATTCAAGATAATCAAAGACTTTCGTAATATAAAATGACGAATTATAGTTCAGTGTGTTGACGCAATGAAAAGAATTATTATTAGATTTTGGTATGTGCCAATCGTTGTGGTGGTTATGCTAATGCTATCACTGATAGTACTAAATTTATCCAGTGATCAAAAGAATCAACCATCTAAATCTGAGGCTATGAAAGTAGTAAGAGAGGAAAGGACTTTTCATACTATCAGAAAGGGTGGTACTATTAAAGAGGTATCACCTCAATGGATAAAATCTGATAGCTTATATGCTCATGCCTCCGTTGCAGAATTGATACAATTTGCATCTAAACATAAAGATGCCATCGAGCGTCTGATTGCCTTTCGCGCCCTTCTGATGAAGGATCCGCACGAGGCTGCAAACCTGACTATTTCTGAGGTTGATGATATCACTCTTGTTGGAACTTCAGATGGAATTTGTGGACAAGCTGAGAGTGTCTCTGATATCAGAATATCAATGATGTTGGGCAACAGAGTACGAAGTAAGGTTACTATAGAAGATTCAATACGAATTGACAGTGCCGTTCTGTATTCTGTAAATAGTTCAAAACTCAACTATCCACACGAATTATATCGGAAATTACCAGCAAAGCCTGAATACGAGAATCGTCTCCGACAATTGTATAAACAAGACAAGCGAGCACTGATAGCTTTGGCAAAGTATCATAAAGAGCAGGATAAGCAGGAGATTATCCGACTTCTATCTAAAATTGAACATGATAGAGCATTCGATTATCGTGATACAGTACTTATTGTGTTCGATGCATTGATAAACTTTAATACACGGTGGAGTTATAACGTTATAGACCAGGCACTATCTACTAGTAAAAAGAAGAATAAAGACTATTATTCATACTGTTGGTATTTTCATTTAGCATATGACAAAAATCCCCACCCGTTATATAAAACATTATTAAAGAAATATCCATTGCATGAGTAGAAAAGATATAACCATATATGAATAACAGATTTGAGATAACAATCATCCTGAGCCTAATTATAGCAATAGTAACTGTGCTATATGTATATAGAAAGAAAAGGGATAGAGAAAATCTGCTATTTGGCAATTGTACCAATCTTATTGATAAAATTGCAGCTGTAGTTTTCTCTGTTTTTTATATTCTTCCATCGCTTGGCATTACCTTTATCTTATTGGTTATGTGGAAGATGGACTACATGCTGATTTGGATATTGTTGCTTGGTGGTTGGATTTTTATACCGTTAGCGCTTATAACCATATTCACTTCAAGAAAACTTAGCTGTTTTAGACATTTCATCACGTTGGGTATTACAGCGTTTAATATGGTGTTCTTTCTTTTGTTTCTTGCTTTAGAATACCCGCAACGCAGATGCAATCCTGTTATCATGCAGTCTTATTACGAATTTCATAAGGCGGAATTGGATAGTCTGTGCAATTATGCTCGCAGTATAGTCAATGATGGGTATGATTATCATGTGGAGTTCGAAGATGGCGTGAATATCAGAAGCCTACAAAGAGAAATGGGCATCGACGATAAAGAATTGAATGAACTTAAGAATCGTCTTGATGCTTTAGGATGTTTCTCTGTTCATGTCCCCAGCGAAGACAATAGAGCCATAGAGATAGGTTTCAGAAGAGTAAGCATGAGTGCATATTATTTTGTAATCTTTCCAGATTCAATGGGCAACGAGAATTATAAGCATTACTTAAAAGATGTCAGATACATCCCTTATAATCATAGGGTAGTATTCGAGTATGGTTCACCTGCATTTGGCGATATGACATTCCCTGGCAGAGACGAGTATTTGAAAAAGTAATCATTTCTCGCAAAAATATTTGGCGGATTCAGAAATAGTGTGTATCTTTGTCGGCAGAAAGAAATAATAAACCTACCTTAGTTGTATGTCAAGAGGGAAATCTATATGTAGCGTGCTGAAAACCATCCGTAAGCAGGTGGCCGATGCTAATGAGATAGAGTACGAACCACGCGAATGTCATCATCAGGGCGACTGTCGTGGCACTTGTCCTGCATGCGAGGCCGAGGTAAGATATATCCAGCAACAGTTGGATATCCGCCGACAGTTAGGCAAGGCTGTGGCCGTTGTTGGAATCTCTGCTGGCTTTGCAGCGTTGAATAGTTGTGCTTTTGACAAAGAGTCTTTAGTGATTCCTGTAGCGTCTATCGTGAAAGAAGAACCTGAACCACCTTTTGTAGGTGAAGTTATTGAAGATATGCCAGAATTTCCTGGTGGAAGACAGAAATTGTTTGAATATCTGATGGAGAATACCCATTATCCAGAGATAGCTGAAAAGAATGGTGTACAAGGTAGAGTTGTTGTTACCTTCATGGTAGAAGAAGATGGTAGTATCGGTGAAACAAAAATAGCAAAGAGTGTAGATCCGTCGCTTGATGAGGAAGCAGTTCGTGTAGTTAAGTCTATGCCCAAATGGAAACCTGCCATATTAAATGATAAACCTATAAGAACTAAATATACAATACCCATCACTTTCCAAATTCCCGAAAGCAATGAAGATACCACTGATAGGAATCTGTCGCCATCGGCTGACAACTGATGGCCAAGGCGTAACTACACTGGTGGCATTCCATGGGTGCCCGTTGCGCTGCAGATACTGTTTGAACGAGCAGTGTCTTACGCCTGATGGGGTATGGCAGCAGATGGAAGCACAACAGATATTGAACGAGGTGATGATTGACGACCTATACTTTAAGGCTACGAATGGGGGAGTAACCTTTGGTGGTGGCGAACCATTGCTTAGGAGCGATGAGATAGTAGCCTTTTGCCAGTTGAAGCCTGATGACTGGCATATCGCTATCGAAACATCGCTTAATGTAGATCTCCGCCATCTACAGGCTGTAGTTCCATACATCGACCACTATATCATAGACGTAAAGGACATGAATCCCGACATCTATTGCCGATATACTTCTGTCGATAATAGTCAAGTTATCGACAATCTCCGTTGGCTCATCGCCCATGTAGATGCGCAGAAGATAACCATCCGTCTGCCCCATATCCCCGATTACAACACCCCCACCGACATAGCCCAAAGCCGCACCCAACTGGAATCGATGGGATTTATTAATTTTGATTGTTTTGATTATGTCATGCGATAATACAATAATACTCAGTATGAAAGATAATCATATGACAAGAGGTAAATATCTTTATAAGATATCGGGGCTATTAATTTTGCTTGCTTTCGTAGTAGCATGTTCCGAGGGTTCTCATCATGAGGTTCCAAGAGATGGAGTCATTAGGGCTACCAATGATTTCTCTATCAAGCTATTAAAACAACTGGCTGCTCAAAACGAAGATAAGGATATCATGTTCTCGCCGCTTGGGATAGTATATACTCTCGAGATTTTGAGCAATGGAGCCGATGGTGAGACTAGGCAGTTGATACAGCAGACTCTGGGGCTGGATAGTTTCCTGCTATCTGATGTGAATGCCGTTAGTAGTATGATGATGACCACACATGGTATGGGTGGAATCGATAAAAAGACTGGAGCTAATAAAGCATCGCTAAATACATCTAATCTGTTTCGTTATAATAATAAGCACGAAATAAAACCAGACTTTCTTCAAACTATAAGTCGTGATTATTCTGCCAAATGTCAACCTGTAGAAGGTTTCGGTAGCAAGACTGCAGAGCTTGTAAACACTCTGATATTCAATGGCGCATGGACAGAAGGTTTCTGGACTGACTACACCAAGCCCGACACCTTCTATATTTCTAAAGATAAATATACGATTGTTGACATGATGTACCTATCTGACAAACAGGAGCATCTCAGATATACTCAAAATGCCGATTATTCCATTCTCAGCATGCCTTATATAGGTTCATTCTGCATGGATGTGCTTTTGCCTTATGAGGACAGAACTGTGGAAGATGTAGTGAATGGGCTAACGATGGATAAATACAATAATAGTGTTAAAACTCTTATGAAATATGGCAATATTGAAGTAAGTTTCCCAAAGTTCGGATCTAAATCACAGATAGATTTTAATCCCGCTCTAAAAGCTATGGGGTTAGGTATTATCTTTACTGACAATGCAAACTTTAGTTTAATTGACGATGATCCTATTGCGCTAGATAGTATTAAGCAAGATATAGAGTTCGATCTCGACGAAGAAGGTACTCATGTAGAGGCTGTAACTACTTCAGCGCTAATTACTGTAGGAGAGTCCTCTAATCCAGACAAAGTCGTTTTTCGTGTCAATCGCCCCTTCATCTACTTCATCCGCGATAGCTTTGGCACAATCTGCTTTGCAGGAGTATATCGCGGAGGTAAATGATGATTTCTCGCAAAAATATTTTGTGGAATGCGTAAGATACATATTATAATGTTTGGAGGGCAGTTTGTTATGAGCCTTGTGTTTTCACTATTGCTTTTTTGTGGAATTCTTGGTGAGTATGCGATATTTGCTTTTGTATATCCAATTCTTGTATGTGTTTACTTTGTGACGGATGTATTAATTACGATGATAAGTACAGACTTGATAGTTCGTGCTATTCAGAATAAAGCAGCGTGTATGTTTTCTATTGTAGCTCGCGATTTGGTAATAATAGGAGTGTGGTTATCTATTCTTTTGTATATAAATATAAATGTCATAACACTTTGGGGAACTATAAGTTACGCTCTTCCAAAAATACAGAAGATCATCATCTTCGACATCATCAATCAACAGAAATACTTGCATAACTATACCAAGATATAATGGTCATGGGGACGGAGGAGGTGATCACACTAAATCATTTATGACAATGGTGACGATGTCACCGATGTCAAATTGTCATCCCAAAAACTTATCAAAAATGCGTCGTTTTTTCTCTAAGTATTTTTCACGTGCAAAGTAGTTAGCGCGCAATAATTCCTTAGGTACTTTTCAAAAAATATGTAATACAGCCGTAGAAAGTGATTTATCTACGGATAAAGTACCACAGAACTATCCAGAAAATGATGATGCAAATGAAAGCTATCAGGAATGGGGTGTTGGAAAGCAACCCGTGTTTCGAGAAATTGACAATGCCGTGAAATGCAGAGCAGAAAAGTAGCGAATGGGTATCTGTTGCGACCTTACCAATTCCCCATGAAGCGAAAAGCAGAAGTAAAAAGAATGGCAGTAGGTTGCGCTGATACAAGTCCAAATGCCACAGAAACCACATGATTGTAATGATCAGAACGTATTGCCACATGGGGAGATGTCTGAGCTCGTATTGCAAAAATCCGCGCCATCCGTATTCTTCCAACAAGCCATAGGTGAATGCCAATAAGCATAATACTGCCATGTCCAATCCTCCGACAATGCCAAACACAAGGCATGGCACCGCTATGGTTACAACAGATTTCCAGATAGACTTGCCCGTGATGGTGTAGGCTGTTTGGCGTTTGAAAATGGCCATGGCAATGAGTGCTCCAACGATTGGACCAAGTCCTGTGGAAAGCTGAAACGCATAATTACCCTCGAGTGTGGGATACTTGTGTCCAACAGCCAGTATAATCAGACGTAGTGATAGAGCAATCAGGTAAAATGTTGCTATTGCGCCGATGTGGATTCTTTTATAAACTGATAACTGCATAATAATAAATATGTATAATTTGATGTTTCACGCTGCAAAGATACTACATGAAACCGAAACATTATGTTAATTACCAAAAAAAATTGATTTATCAGATTTTATTTGTATCTTTGCGAAATAAATACCGATTTGTGAAAACCTATGGATATCTGACACGAAGTAACCATTTTCTCAAACCGCCCCAATAATTTCGCGAAATTGTTTGGCGGTTTGAGAAATATTGTGTACTTTTGCCGGAGTTTTTTAACAATTCAAATTACTTCGAAAATGAAAATTGAGTTACGAACCTATCTGTTCACATTGTTGTTATTAGTTTCCAGTATATCAGCGAGGGCTGATGATGTAACCAAAGAGCCTGTTGGACTCACCTTGGATAGTACGGTTGTTGAAGCCGATTGCCAGACGTTCGGGCGGCGGTTGGACGACATCGTTATCACCCCGTCGCAGGATTATATGCTGCTGAAATTCCGTGACCTTACCAAAGATGGTAAATGGATAAAGTTCAAGGGAGATATAGGTGCCTATAGCCTGAAGGAGTCGAAGCTGCTGTGGACCCAGCCGTTCGACTTTAGTAATTCGACGGTCTATTGTACAAAGGGAGGTATACTCACAGTTAAGAACAATAACAAGGTGACCATGCTCAACCCTCATACCGGCGAGGTGATCTGGCAGTCAAAATTCTATCCTGCACAGGTCGATGACTCTACTCATATCGTGTTAGGCTATGCAGGTCGCCTCTCGGGTAAACTGAGTGCCTACGACATCACCTCGGGTCAGAAGTTATGGACCGTAAACATACCTCATGTAAAGAATTGGGGGTGGAATCATGTGATTCGTGAGGACTCTGTGCATTGGCTGGTGGTAGCCGATGATCTTAACCGATTGAACATTCTTACAGGCGAGGTGAGTTCTTACGATGCCAAGACTGGTGTGACCGATGTAAAAGCCTCTTTACTGCAGGGACTGGCGATGGTTGGTGGTGCTGTGGCGGGTGCTATGGTTTCGGGCGGTACTTACGTGCCTTACTTTTCTTATTATCCGAGTGGTATGACCGACTCGAATGTTATTAACCACTTGTACTCTAATGTGCTTCGTGACGACTCGCTTTATTACTTTGCCGACCGTCAGCATGTGGTGTGTCTCGATAGTATGATGAATACCGTCTGGAGCTATGACCTGCCGTCAAAGACTTCTGCTTTTTCGCAGATTGTAAGCAACGACAGTACACTCTATATGTTTAATCTGGGCTTTGGCATGCAGGATGGTGTACGCCGCAAAAAGATGGGGCGCCCGTTTATCGCTTCGTTCGACAAACGTACAGGCGCCTGCCGGTTTATGAACATGCTGAGTATTAAGAAGGATATGGTGGAAGATGCTGTGCTGACACCTGATGGCGCCTTCATGCTCTTCGACGACGCACTGGCTTATAAGCGCGAACTCAACGATTCCGCTGTAACCATCTCACCATGGCAGGTGGAAGAATATGGTAAGTTGAGTGGTATCATCACTCAACCTGTATATGCAGACTACAAATATCACGGCATGTTTGAGCTAATCGCTTCTGATGGCATCTTCTTTCCTGTCATAACAGAGAAAGGTGATATCCTCATGGTTGATAAGGAACTGCGTACAGCAGAGCATTTCCCTGCATCATCACTCTATTGGCCACTCTGTATGGTTGGCGATCGCATGTGTATATCTTCTTATGCCGGTGGTCAGCAGAATGTGTGGTTAGTAACACTGCAAGGTGTGCCCGAGCTGAAACTTACGATTCCCATCCATAGGGTAGGCATAGCCGGCAATAAGCTCTACCTGCACAACAACCGTGCTCTGTATTCTATCCCGCTCAACTAATCTATTCTCTTCTCTTCTTAAGTTGTAAGGGTACGACAGTTTCCAAGGTGAGTCTTCGAGTTTGAACTTCTTGGCACCTTCCTGCGTTTTAGGTGTACGGACGAGGGGGATGTCGGAGAGATCCATCAGGTAATAGTAATAGCCGAAGAGCTGGGTTAAGCAACCTCTTGCTGAATAGCGGGCCGATTCTCAAGCAGCCACGAGCCTCGGTCGTAATCGGCCGCCTCGTTATAAAGCACAATGTCGGTATTCATATTCTCGACGCCGCTGCAAAGCGGTCCTACTACACTGGTGGTATAGCGGGTCATTTTCTCACGTGTATCAACCTCTGATGGGTCGGGCAGTACGGGCAGATTCTTGTAGGCCTCGTCGAATGTGCTATACGAATACTTGGCTATCAGCGCTTTCTCTTCTTCCTTACTCAATTTAAAGTCGGTTCGCAGGCCATTACCTTCTCTGGCTGTGTAGTCCCAGAATATGTGCCCGCCCAGGTTCTGGGCGTAGTTACGATCCTCGGGCTCTACATAGAGAATCTTAGAGGAACTAACTTTTGCAGTACTGCTCTTAGTGGTGCTGGTTTTGGTTTTTGTCTGGCTTTTGGCCTTAGTTTGTGTTGTACTTTTGGCTTTAGCTTTTGTCTGTGCCTGCATGGGGGTAGCACCTGCCAGCAGCAATGCCGAAACACAGATGTAGAAATAATGTTTCATATAACTGACTAATTGATTTATTTTTTTTTAGAATCGTTATTATC
Source organism: Prevotella sp. P6B4 (assembly GCF_000619985.1). Classification (NCBI taxonomy): domain Bacteria; kingdom Pseudomonadati; phylum Bacteroidota; class Bacteroidia; order Bacteroidales; family Prevotellaceae; genus Prevotella; species Prevotella sp. P6B4. The sequence goes on along the minus strand of NZ_JHVE01000017.1, from coordinate 50,715 downwards.
GGCTGCATAGATACTAAAAAATAATAGATTAGCCATCATAAATGACACTTTCAGAACATATTATATGATTTATGGGACATTTTCAGGCTCATTGCGATCATAATAGAGGACGTTCAATTGAGCTAAATGCATCAGGTTAATTCACTTGGAATAGAGCTATTTCCGTTTTTTTAAGAGTTTTATTTGGAAGTTATCAAAAAAGTGCTTATATTTGCAGACGATAGCATAACAAAACTGTAAAAACTATAAATGTATGAAGCGATTGATATTTTTGACAATGGCGTTTTCGGTATTTATCCAGATGGGATGGGCCCAGAAGGATGTGGATACCTATGTGGCAGTAAACGAGGTTGAGGATCCTAATACCTTTGCCGTAATTATTTCGAATGAGCATTATAAGCACGAGGCCGCTGTGCCTTTCGCTCTGAACGATGGCGCTATCTTTAAGCGCTATCTGATAAAGACGCTTGGCGTGCCCGAGCAGAATATCAAGTATGTGGCTGATGCCTCGCTCAATGATATGAACTACAACCTGGCATGGTTGGAGAAGATTATCAACGTGAAGAAACAGCAGGCGCGTGCCATCGTGTACTATAGTGGACACGGCATGCCCGACGAGGACAGTAAGAAAGCTTATCTGCTGCCGGTAGATGGCTATAGCACCGAACCTTCAAGCGGTCTATCTACCGAGGTTCTCTACAAACGCTTAGGGGCGATGCCCGCCAAGCAGACTCTGGTGTTTCTGGATGCCTGCTTTAGCGGTTCGAAGCGTGAGGGCGACATGATGAAGGCTGCACGTGGCGTGGCTATCAAGGCCAAAAGCGCTCCAGTGACGGGTAACATGGTGGTATTCTCGGCTGCACAGGGCAACGAGACTGCCTATCCGCTCAAATCGAAAGAACACGGATTGTTTACCTACTTCCTGCTTGACAAACTTCAAAAGAGCGGTGGCGCCGTATCGTTAGGCGATCTGAGTGACTATGTGACCGAGAAGGTGTCGGAGACATCGATTGTAACCAACGACAAGAGTCAGACTCCCACTGTGACAGCGCCTGTAGGCTCTACCGACTGGCGTAAGTGGATGATGGCCGACAAGGCTGCCAAGAAGTTTGAGAACATGCCCAAGTTTGTACCAACTACACAGACACCGGCTGCTCAGCAGGGAGCACAGCAGGCTACACCAGCACAGCAGAGACCTGCACAGAAGTCGTTCCTGAAGAGGAGAACGACAACAACTAATGAGGAATAATTTAATCTTCAAAATTATAAATATTTACCTATGATGAAAAAGCTATTTGTGATGGCAGCAATGCTGCTGAGTGCAATGGGCGCTATGGCCCAAGATGACAAGCCTGCCGTACTGGTACAACAGTTTACCAATAAGAGCTCAGGCAAGGATGCTGTTGCTAATGCCGTACAGCAGTCGGTTGTATCGGGACTGGTTGGTACAAACCGCCTTAACGTGGTAGATGCTGGCACGATGACTGATCTGCCCACAGTGAAGAACGACCTGTTGGTATATCTGGGTGATAATGGTATCGGCTGGTTGGTTGAAGGCATCCTGAATTCAGTGAGCAGTGCTCACAAGTCGTCGACCGTTAGTGGCAAGACTACTTATTACTATGAGGGTAATGTGAACTATACGCTCACGCTGATTAATACAGAGACTGGTGTGACAGCCATCTCGGAGACTTATACCAATAGCAGTACCGGTGATTCGGAGACTGAGGCTATCACGGCAGCAGCCAATGGCGCTAAAGGTCGTATGGAGCGTTTCGTGCAGAATAACTTCAAGGTTGAGGCTACTGTTAAAGCACTCGACGAGGTTGACGCCAAGAAGGGTGTGAAAACCTGCTATATCAACATCGGTAGCAATATGGGTGTTGAGAACGGACAGATTTTCGAGGTGTTCGGACAGATTCAGGTTGCTGGCGAGAATGTAGATCGCAAGATCGGTGAGATCAAGGTTATCGAAGTGGTAAGCGGCACGATGTCGCGCTGCTCTACCAAGAGTGGTGGTCCTGCCATCAAGTCGGCTTTCGAAAACCAGCAGAAGATCACTGTACGCAGCCGTGCCAAGAAGGATATCCTTGGCGGACTGGGCAATCTGTTGAACTAAATTCGCTTATTTTTTGAGTGCTTGTTTAATGAAGCGGGGTGTGTAGCCCCGCTTATTATTTGCTACCTCTTCAGGGGTGCCTGCACAGAGTATCTCTCCACCTCCACGACCACCATCTGGACCGATATCGATAATCCAGTCGGCCTGTTTGATGACGTCGAGGTTGTGTTCGATAATAATCACGGTATTGCCACGATCAACCAACTGCTGCAGTACCTGCATCAGGATACGGATATCCTCGAAATGCAGACCTGTGGTGGGCTCATCGAGGATATACATGGTCTTGCCGGTATCACGTTTAGAGAGCTCGGTGGCTAATTTAATGCGCTGGCTTTCACCACCGGAAAGGGTCGTGGAGGGCTGGCCCAGTTTGATATAGCCTAAGCCCACATCCTGTATACTCTTGATCTTGCGCAGGATGTCGGGCACGTTCTCGAAGAATTCTACTGCCTGATTGATGGTCATATCGAGTACGTCGGCTATCGACTTGCCTTTGTAGCGCACTTCGAGTGTCTCGCGGTTATAGCGTTTGCCATGACAGTCCTCGCAGGGAACCTGGATGTCGGGCAGGAAATTCATTTCGATGGTTTTATAGCCGTTGCCACCACACGTTTCACAGCGACCGCCTTTCACATTGAATGAGAAGCGGCCGGGTTTGTAACCACGAATCTTGGCTTCGGGCAGGTTTACAAACAACGAACGGATATCGCTGAACACGCCAGTATAGGTGGCGGGGTTAGAACGCGGCGTGCGACCAATAGGGCTTTGGTCGACACTAACCACCTTGTCAATCAAGTCAAGTCCCTCGATACTGTCGTAAGGCATGGGGCGCTTCAGTGAGCGGTAGAAGTGCTGCGACAGGATGGGTTGCAGCGTCTCGTTGATGAGTGTTGACTTGCCGGAACCACTGACGCCTGTCACTACAATCAATTTGCCGAGAGGAAACTCGGCATCAATATGCTTGAGGTTATTGCCAGTGCAGCCTTTCAGTACGAGGCTTTGGCCAGAACCTTTACGACGTTCGCCGCAGGGAATGGTGAGTGAGCCATTCAGATACTGTGCTGTGAGCGTGTTGGTCTTCAACAGTTCGGCAGGTGTGCCCTGGAATACCACTTCACCGCCTTTGCGACCAGCTCGTGGACCGATATCTACCACATAGTCGGCACTGCGCATCATATCCTCGTCATGCTCAACAACGATTACAGTATTGCCGATGTCGCGTAGTTCCTTGAGTGAACTGATGAGTCGTTCGTTGTCGCGCTGATGCAGACCGATACTGGGCTCGTCGAGGATATAGAGCACATTGACGAGTTGTGAACCAATCTGGGTAGCCAGACGAATGCGCTGGCTCTCACCGCCTGAGAGCGAAGCCGACTGGCGGTTGAGCGACAGGTAGTCAAGCCCCACCTCAAGTAGGAAATCGAGTCGGGTTTTGATCTCCTTCAGGATTTCCTTGGCAATCTTGTGCTCCTGGGAGGTGAGTTTGTCACTGCCTTCCAGTTCATCAATCCATTGACGCAGGTCCTTCAGGTCCATCGTGGCCCATTCAGCAATGTTACGTCCCCCCACTGTATAAGAGAGGGCCTCACGGTTCAGACGCTGGCCATGGCATTCTGGGCAGGCGCATTCGGCCAGAAACTGGTCGGCCCACTTCTGCCCGGCACTCGAGTCATCACTCTCCATTACCGTACGCAGGTATTTGATGATGCCGTCGAACGATACGAAGTAGTCGCTCGTGGTGTGTATGAGTTCCTTGCTGATGCGCACATCTTCGAGCGAGCCGTAAAGCACTTCTGTCATGGCATCGTCAGGGATATCGTTGATAGGCGTATTGAGGTCGCACTCGTATTTCTTCAGGATGGCCTCAATCTGCCAGAAGATCATCTGATTCTTGTATTTGCCTAAGGGTACGATACCGCCTTCGCGGATAGTGGCATTTTTGTTGGGGATGACCTTGTCAAGGTCGATCTCGTTGATGACACCTAAGCCCTTACAGTGAGGACAGGCGCCTTGAGGTGAATTGAATGAGAAGTTGTTGGGCGCAGGGTCGCTATAGCTGATACCTGTCGTGGGACACATCAGACGTTTAGAGAAATGCTTCAGTTCGCCAGTGTCCTGATCGAGGATCATAATCAGCCCGTCGCCTTGTTTCATGGCGAGTGAAATAGTCTTCTGCAGGCGTTCAATATCTGGTGTCTCAGCCACTTTCATGCGGTCAATCACAACTTCGATGTCGTGATTCTTGTAACGGTCCACCTTCATGCCTTGGGTAATCTCTTTCAATTCGCCATCTACACGGATATGCAGGTAGCCTTTGCGGCGCATGCTCTCGAACAGTTCACGGTAGTGACCCTTGCGACTGCGTACAACAGGTGCCAGGATATAAATCTTATGACCGGCATAATCGTGGGTGATCATGTCGAGCACATGCTCTTCTGTATAGCGCACCATCTCTTCGCCAGTGGCAAAGCTGTAAGCACGACCTGCACGCGCAAAGAGCAGGCGTAGGTAGTCGTATATCTCGGTAGTGGTTCCCACTGTAGAACGTGGGTTCTTGTTGGTGGTTTTCTGCTCGATGCTGATAACCGGTGACAGACCAGTAATTTTATCAACATCGGGGCGTTCCATACCTCCGAGAAAATTTCGTGCATAAGCGGAGAACGTCTCGATATAACGGCGCTGGCCTTCGGCAAAGATTGTGTCGAACGCCAACGATGACTTGCCGCTACCACTCAGACCGGTAATCACGGTCAGGGAGTTGCGGGGAATCTCTACATCAATATTCTTCAGGTTGTGTACGCGTGCGCCGTACACGTTTATCTTATCGTCTTCTCTTTTCATCAACTATTCACTTGAAAAATACCCTCTCAGCAGATTCACGTCCTTGCGGATGTTATACACCACATCATCAGCACCGCGAGCCTTCACCAGTACATAGTAAACACCTTCTTTGACAGCATGCCCCTTATAGGTGCCGTCCCAACCTGTAGAGGGGTCGCTCCACTCGTAGAGTTTCTGTCCCCACCTATTAAATATATAGGCGTGGAACTCTACCAGGTTCTTGTACTCCTTGGGTTGGTAGATGTCGTTATGACTGTCGTTGTTGGGCGAGAATGCATTAGGCATGATAAGCTTGCTCTCGGAGCCTGTGGTGGCTGTCGAGTCGGTGGCGCTTGTGTCGGTCTGTGCGCAGGCCAAAAGCGAGGCAAACATGGCCCAAACGGTGAAGATTATCTGCTGAAATCTCATTTTTTACTTGTTTAAAGTGCAAAGTTACTAAATAATTCATAAATATTCTACCCCAATTCACAATTATTTTGTACTTTTGTACGCGAAATGACTAAAATTTGAATTTATGACTCGAGTTTTAAGATATTTTTTGTTCTTTTCCGCCTTCTGGATAGCAGTTGGTGTGGCCTCGGCTCAAAAGGGTGAACAGATACGCGGACTGCATAAAGTGAAGAAGAAGGAGACCATCTTCGGCATATCGCGTATGTATGAGATCACCATCGACCAGCTGATGGAGGCTAACCCCGAGATGAAGGAGCCCGATTTCAATCTGAAGAAAGGCACGGTGCTACGTATCCCTTTTCCAAAGCAGCAGCTGGCAACGGCTGTGGTGAAGGATGCCGATCCCGATGAAACAGACGATATCCGTAAGCGTGCCATCCGACTGGGTGTGATACTGCCGCTGCACAATGTGAATGGCGACGGCAAACGTATGGTGGAATACTATCGTGGCGTGTTGATGGCGTGCGACAGCTTGAAGCAGCGTGGCATCTCGGTTGATGTGCATGCCTGGAATGCTGCTGAGGATGGCGATATCCATCAGATACTGCATGACGAGGCTGCTGCTAAGTGTGACCTGATTATCGGTCCGCTCTATTCAAAACAGATGGATGCGATGTCGGCTTTTGTGGCTAAACATAAGATTAAACTATTAATTCCTTTTTCGATTAATGCGCCGCAACTGGCTGATAACCAATATATTTTTCAGGTTTATCAAAGTCATGTGACGCAGAACGCTTCAACGATTTCTCACTTTGTTCGCGGCTTTAAGAATTACCACACGGTAATCATTGATTGTAATGATTCGACCAGTCAGAAGGGGAGTTTTACGACGGCATTGCGCCGACAGTTGGAGCAGGAAAAGATGACATGCTCGATTACAAACCTCAAATCGGGCGAGAGTGATTTCTCGAAGGCTTTCAGCCGTACCAAACCCAATGTGGTGGTGCTGAATACTGGGCGCTCGCCCGAATTGGGCATCGCCTTCTCGAAGCTTAATGGTCTGAAGGTAACCGATCCCGATCTGGTGATCAATATGTTCGGTTATACCGACTGGCTCATGTATACCCGTACACATTTGGAGAATTTCTACAAGTTTAATACATATATCCCTTCGGTGTTCTACTACAATCCTTTGTCGGCATCGACCAAGCGTTTGCAGCAGAAGTTCCGTTGGAATTTCCATACCGACATGCAGAATCGCTTGCCACGATTGGCTATTACCGGTTTCGATCATGCTTACTATTTCCTGACCGGTATGCATCGTGAGGGTAGGAAGTTTATGGGTGTCAAGAGTCATCCTGACTATGTACAAACACCTTTGCAGTTTGAGCGCTATGGCAGTGGCGGTTTGAGAAATAATACACAATTGTTTGTTCACTACACACCCGACAATAGGGTTGAAACAATCAAGTTTTAGTGAATAGTGTTGACTGAAATAATGATGAGATATATTTTGAATGCGAAGTATGTGCGGGTGACTATAGTGATGCTATTCACTATTTACTGTTCATTGTTCACAGCTTCTGCGCAGGTAGGTGATTACCGTAATGACCTGGCCGTTGGTGTAAACGGCGGATACGTGATGAGTAATGTGGCATTTGTAACCAAGGTGCCACAATCACAGTTAGGCGGTATCACCGGAGGTCTGACAGCGCGTTATACGTGTGAGAAATATTTTAGTAGCATCTGTGCCGTTACGGCAGAGTTGAACTTTGCACAGATAGGTTGGAAGGAGAAGATATTGGACAAGCAGGATCAGCCTGTTCCATTGCATACCGATCCTACTCGGAATCTGGCTTATCAGCGTTCGATGACCTACGTGCAGATACCCTTGTTAGCCCGACTGGGTTGGGGACGTGAGCGTAATGGTCTGCAAGCGTTCATCCATTTAGGACCGCAGATCGGATTCTTCCTGAATGAGAAGACCACGACCAACTTTGATGTGCGTGAGGATGCCTTTAATCCAGAGAGTAAGGATTATCAGTATGGTAGTCTGCGATCATCGCAGGTGGTGGCACAGGATACGATGGTTGTTGAGAATAAGTTCGACTATGGCATCGCTGTCGGTGCTGGTCTGGAGTTCAGCAACCGTCATTTCGGTCATTTCATGATAGAGGGTCGTTACTATTATGGTCTGGGTAATATCTATGGTAATACTAAACGTGACTATTTCTCACGTTCCAACTTCGGTAATATCGTTATCAAGTGTACCTATCTCTTCGATGTGATAAGAACAAAGAATTCTAAAATCAAATAAAATAATTAATTTATGTTCGAAAATCAACCCAAAGGTTTATTTGCGTTGGCCTTGGCCAACACTGGTGAGCGCTTCGGTTATTACACCATGCTCGCCGTATTTGCATTGTTTTTGAGAGCTAACTATGGTTTGGACGCCGGTTGGGCAGGCGAAATCTACAGCGACTTCCTGATGCTGGTTTATTTCCTGCCTATCGTAGGTGGATGGCTGGCCGATAAGTTCGGTTTTGGCAAAATGGTTACCATCGGTATCCTGATTATGTTTGCTGGTTATCTGCTACTGTCTATTCCCCTGGGTGGCGACACATTCGCTCTGGTAGTGATGCTGGCTGCGTTGGTGCTGATAGGTTTCGGTACCGGACTGTTCAAGGGTAACCTACAGGTAATGGTAGGCGACCTGTATAACGATCCAAAGTATGCCAACAAGCGCGATGCCGGTTTCTCACTGTTCTACATGGCCATTAACATCGGTGCCCTGTTTGCTCCTACGGCAGCCGTACGTATCATGGAGTGGTCGCAGCAGAATCTGGGTACCAGCGTTAACGATAGCTATCACTTTGCTTTTGCTATCGCATGTGCATCGCTCATCCTCTCTATTGCTATCTACTACATCTTCCGTGGCACATTCCGCCATGTTGAGGGTGGCAATGGCAAGGCCGACAAGACTCAGGCTGCCAGCAACGAGCCCGAACTGACCAAGGAGGAGACAGCACAGCGCGTAGTTGCTCTGTGTCTGGTTTTCGCTGTGGTTATCTTCTTCTGGATGGCTTTCCACCAGAACGGTCTGTCGCTGACATACTTTGCTGACGAGTTTACAGCTAAGTCGGCTACCGGTGCCAACACTATGCCTTTCGATGTTATCAACCTAGTGATGATCATCTTCATCGTGTATGCTGGTTTCTCACTCTTCCAGAGCAAGACTCCAAAGGGTAAAGGCATCTCGGCTGCTATCATCCTGGTAGCACTCGGCATACTGGGCTATAAGTACACTCAGGCTACTGGCGAGGTCGCTATTTCGGCTCCTATTTTCCAGCAGTTCAACCCATTCTATGTAGTTGCACTTACACCTGTATCGATGGCTATCTTCAGTAGTCTGGCTAGCAAGGGCAAGGAGCCAACACCTCCACGTAAGATTGCCTATGGTATGTTGGTTGCTGCATCGGCATTCATCGTGATGATGCTGGCTTCGCAGGGACTGATGACTCCAAACGAGCAGAAGGCTGCTGGCGATGCTGCTACATTCGTATCGCCTTATTGGCTGATAGGTACCTACCTGATCTTGACATTCGGTGAGTTGCTGCTCAGCCCAATGGGTATCTCGTTTGTATCGAAGGTGGCTCCTCCAAAGCTGAAGGGACTGATGATGGGTGGATGGTTTGTATCTACCGCCATCGGTAACAAACTGGTAGGTGTTGGTGGTTACCTGTGGGGCGACATCAACCTGACAGTGGTTTGGGGCGTGTTCATCGCCGTATGCGTGGTTGCTGCCCTGTTTATGTTCGCCATGATGAAGCGTCTCGAAAAGGTTTGCTAAATGATTTCATTTATCCCATTTATAGTACTGATAGTACTTATCACATGTTGCGTTGCCGTATTCGGTAACGCAACATTGGATGGTGCCAGTCAGGTGTCGCTGTTGGCGGCATCAGCAGTGAGTGTGGTGATAGGTCACTTCTCGAAGCGGTTGGAGTGGGAGAATCTAGAAAAAGAGATAACGGATAAGATAGCCAGTTGTACACCGGCTATCATTATCCTCTTATTGATTGGTGCCATCGGTGGTACCTGGATGGTATCGGGCATTGTGCCTACGATGATTTACTATGGCATGCAGATAATCCGACCAGAGGTGTTCTTGGTGAGCAGCAGTGTGCTGTGTGCCTTGGTGAGTCTGATGATCGGTTCGTCGTGGACGACTGTAGCCACCATAGGTGTCGCTTTGATGGGTATCGGCAAGGCTCATGGTTTCGACGATGGCTGGATTGCCGGTTCAATTATCACAGGTGCCTACTTTGGCGATAAGCTGTCGCCATTGAGTGATACAACGGTGCTGGCTTCGAGTGTATCGGGTACGCCGCTGTTTACGCATATACGCTACATGCTTTACACAACAGTGCCCAGCTTTATCATTTCGCTGTCCATCTTCCTGGTAGCAGGACTGATGATGAATGTATCAGGACATGGCAATGTGCAGGAATTCATGGACGGCCTACAGCATACGTTCGTCATCTCACCTTGGTTACTGTTTGTGCCTGTGTTGACGGGTGTAATGATTGCGCGTCGCTGGCCTTCGATGGTGGTGCTGTTTTTGGCTATATTATTGGCCGCGGTCGTAGGATTGCTGGTACAGCTGGAGCTGATCCGTCAGATATCTGGTCATGATGGCTTTCTGTCGTCGTATAAAGGTATGATGCAGGTGTGCTACGGCAGTACGAACATTGAGACGGGGGTGCCGATGCTGAATGATCTGGTGCAGACCAGCGGTATGGGCGGTATGATGCCTACTATCTGGTTGATTATCTGTGCACAGACTTTCGGTGGCGCGCTGACGGCTACCGGACAGTTGCAGGATCTGATGAAGGTAGTGCTGCGCTGGGTGCGTGGTACAGCATCTATGGTGGCATCGACTGTTGGTACGTCACTGTTCTGTAATATTGCGATGGCTGATCAGTATCTGTCAATCATGTTGGCCAGTTCGATGTTCAAGGATGTGTATAAGAACCGTGGCTACGAAGCCCGTTTGCTCAGTCGCAGTTGTGAGGACGGTGCTACGGTAACCTCGGTTCTGGTGCCCTGGAATACTTGCGGACTTACGCAGAGTACGGTGCTCGGTGTGGCTACGCTGACCTATCTGCCGTACTGTTTCTTTAATATCCTGTCGCCTATTACGAGTATCGCTGTAGCAGCACTCGGGTGGAAGATTAAACGGAAATGATTCTCAGTCTGCTACTATCGGGATTCTTTACATTGGTCGAACTGAACTGTGAAAACTTGTTCGACTATATGCACGATGACGGAAAACAAGATACGGAATACTTGCCGGAAGCAACACGTCATTGGAATTTCTATCGTTATTGGCATAAACTGAACAACGTAGCTCAGGAACTGATTTCCTGTTCGGATGAGCATATCCCTGACCTGATAGCGCTCTGTGAGGTGGAGAACGATTCGGTGTTGCATGATCTGACAAAGCGTTCGTTACTTCGAAATGCGGGTTATGAATACCTGATGACCTCTTCTCCTGATCAGCGTGGTATCGATGTGGCGTTATTGTATTCTCCCTTTACGTTTGCACCGATTCGTCACTATTCCATTAGGGTGCAGCCTGTGACTGGCATGCGACCAACACGTGACGTCTTGTATGTGTGCGGTGAGACGGTATCGGGCGATACGCTCCATGTATTTGTGGTGCATCAGCCTAGTAGATTTGGTGGCGAAAAATACAGCCGTCCTTTCCGTATGGCGGTAGCTGAGCGGGTGTGCGCATCGGTTGACTCTATCCGTGCTGTCGTTCCTCATGCGCAGCTGCTGATAGCAGGCGACTTCAATGATGGTGCTGATAGTCCGAGTATGACGATATATGCCCAGCATGGACTGGTGAACCTCTCAAAGAAGGCGCAGGGTGACCACGGTGTGAAAGGCACATATCGTTATCAGGGCGAGTGGGAGAGCATTGACCATGTTCTGGCAACTACAGTTATGTCAAGTAGAGTGGATACAGCATTGATTCATGCGCCGCTTTTCTTATTGGAAAAGGAACCGCGCTATAGTGGCTATCGTCCCAAAAGAACTTATAATGGCATGCGCTATCAGTCTGGTTACAGCGATCATCTGCCGCTGATAGTGCGCTTTACTTTTTGATATTTGGTAATTGCAAACCATAGTGCTTATGCTTATCGATAAGCAATATGGCAACGGCTGTCAGTGAAGCACCTAAGGCGGTGAAGCCGAAAATCAGCATTGAAGTGGTATAAGTGGTATCAGCCTCGTTAGCGCGTCCTACAAACATTGGGATGATGGCACGACCGAAATTCTGGATAAAGAATATCATTGAGTAGGCTGTGCCTAAGCATTTCATGGGAATAATCTTGGGAACGCATGGCCATAAGGCTGCAGGAGCCAGTGAGTAGCCGATGCTGAGGGTCACCATCAGCGCAATCGCAATCGTGCTGCTATGCATCGGCAGTGAGAATCCGAAGTGGACAGCGGTAAGCATAAGCGCACCAGTAATGACCAGTGTGACGCCCTTGCCATACTTATCGTAGATGGCACCAAACAAGGGGGTCATCAGGATGGTTCCGAATGGGGCTATCGATGAGAAGAAACCTGCGATATCCGGATCAACGCCATATTTCATCACCATCAGCTTGGTAGAGAACTTGAGGAATGGTGATACAGCCGAGTAGAAAAGTACGCAGAATAAGGTAATCAACCAAAAGCCGGGATTGCGTAAGGTGATGAGGATATCACCCCAGTGGAACTCTTCGCTTGAATCACTATCGGTTTCATTTGCTTGGTATGTTGTGTTATCATCCAATTTCTTATCCATCACGCAGAATACCAGGAACGCCAGCAGACCGATTACCAAGAAGGCTGCCGCCACCAATAATGGTGTGGATAGCGTATAATGGCGGGCTATTGGAGCAGAAATACTCAGGGCAGCAGCAGTGCCCAGTCGTGCCATAGCTAACTGAATGCCCATAGCTAAGGCTAACTCATGGCCGGTAAACCAGCGTACCATCGCTTTCGATACGGTGATGCCAGTCATCTCGTAGCCTACACCGAATACTGCAAAACCAAGTGATGTAACTGCTACCGACATGGGCAATTGGAAACCGAAGATGATGATGTTGGTAGAGTCGAAATCAGTGGTGACGCCATAGAGTTTCAGCAGTGTGCCGATGATCATCAACGAACAGGCTAATACACCCGTAAAACGGATGCCCATCTTGTCGAGAATCAGTCCCGAGAAGAAGAGCATCAATAGGAATACATTGATAAAGCTGCCGGCGCCAGAGAAGAAACCATAGTCAGAGGGTGTCCAACCTAAACCTCCTTGACTTCTGGGCTGTTCGAGGATGGCTTCGAGTGGCGACATCACGTCATTAACGAAATAGCCCATCATCATGGCTGTAGCCACGATGATGAGCACTGTCCACCTCGCAAAAGGCGAGTCGTTTAATCGTTGACGGATAGCTTTATTCACTATTCACAAAACACTAATCACTTCTTTTTTACCGGATCGCAAGTCAAACCACAACCGAGTTTCTTGAAGATCTTGCGGTCTACCTCGCTCAGCATAACTGTGGTGTGAACCTGACAGCCGCGCAGCTTTGGCAACTGCTCAAGAGCTTTACGGCAATTATCGTCGTCGTTAGAGAGTACACTCAGGGCCACAAGCACCTCGTCGGTATGCAGACGTGGGTTCTTACCACCCAGGTATTCTATCTTAGTCTTCTGAACGGGTTCAATCAGACTCTGTGGAATCAGTTTTGCCTCGTGGTCGATTTCTGCCAGATGTTTCATAGCATTGATGAGCAGAGCAGCACTGCATCCCAGCAATGGTGTTGACTTGGCTGTGATGATGGTGCCATCTTCAAGTTCGATAGCAGCTGCTTGCTGACCGGTTTCGATCTTCTTCTCGTAAGCAGCTGTTGTAACAGGACGGAAGGCGGTTGTAATCTTAGCCTGATTGAAGAGCATACGTATCTTGTTTACTTCGCTCTCGTTGTCGGCACCGTCGGCCATCTTGTTGGTGGCATCGTAGAATCTGCGGATAATCTCATCTTTTGATGCTTTACAGCATACCTCATCATCGCTGATGCAGAATCCAATCATATTTACGCCCATATCTGTAGGCGACTTGTATGGGTTCTCACCATAGATTCCCTCGAAGAGTGCATTCAATACGGGGAAGATCTCGATGTCGCGATTGTAGTTTACTGCAGTCTTGTTGTATGCCTCCAGATGGAAGGGGTCAATCATGTTCACATCGTTCAGGTCGGCAGTAGCTGCCTCGTAGGCGATGTTTACAGGGTGCTTCAAAGGCAGATTCCATACGGGGAAGGTCTCGAACTTAGCATATCCGGCACGGATGCCGCGCTTGTTTTCGTTGTAGAGCTGGCTCAGGCAGGTAGCCATCTTACCGCTACCAGGACCAGGAGCTGTTACAATAACGAGTGGACGTGAGGTCTCTACGTAATCATTCTTGCCGAAACCTTCGTCGCTTGCAATCAGCTCCACGTTGTGGGGATAGCCGTCGATGGGGTAGTGGATATACGATTTGATACCTTCACGCTCCAGACGATGACGGAACTGGTCGGCAGCATGCTGACCATTGTAATGGGTGATTACAACGCTACCTACCATGAAGTTACGTCCCATGAATTCGTCGCGCAAGCGTAGCACATCCTCGTCGTAGGTGATGCCGAGGTCGGCACGAACCTTGTTCTTCTCGATATCTTCAGCGCTGACTACAATGACAATTTCGATGCTGTCACGTAGCTGACCTAACATGCGGAGTTTTGAGTCAGGCTTGAAACCAGGCAGAACACGTGATGCATGGTGGTCATCGAAGAGCTTACCACCTAACTCCATATAAAGCTTGCCATCGAACTGAGCAATGCGCTCCTTGATATGCTCAGACTGAATCTTGAGATACTTGTCGTTGTCGAAACCGATTTTCATAATTATTCTGTGATGTTTGGAAGTTCAAGACCAATACCTTTCTTCTTATCTACTACCTTCAGTACGAAGCCCAGGATGAGAGCTGCCACACCGAGTGATGCCAGCATAACCAGCGGAGCGGTGTAATCGAACTGAGTAGGATCGGTGACATTGGGGTTGGTGGCGTCGAGCACCTTGCCGATGAGCAGTGGGAACAGCCACAGACCTATATTCTGAATCCAGAAAATCAGAGCGTAGGCCGAACCGATCACCTTGGCATCAACCAACTTGGGTACTGAAGGCCAAAGGCTGGCGGGTACCAATGAGAACGAAGCGCCCAGTACCAGGATGGTGGTGTAGGCAATGATGATACCACCCACAGCATTGCCCTTGAACATAGGCAGTACGAAGGCGAAGGTGAGGTGACAGGCAATCAGCAGGATAGAACCTAATACCAGCATAGTAGCTGCCTTACCGTGATGGTCGAGATAGCTACCAAGGATAGGAGTGATGAGCACTGCCAGCAGTGGGAATACAGCGAAGATACTCTCGGCCGACTGGCGCATGAAGCCCATATAGCAGTAGGTAATAAGTGCAATGATTGACAGGCCCAGCAGACCGTACTTCAGGTTGGCTTTCTTCTGGAAGTTTGAAGCGAAACCAGCAGCAGCCACAATCAGCATGATGATATACTGAACGATGGTAACATCGGGATGTGCCCAGAACGAATCAGCATCAGGAGCAGTCAGTGTGAGATTACACTGCAACATGTTTACAGCATACTTCTGGAAGGGGAAGATTGCTGAATAGTACAGTACACAGAGCAGGGCTACAATCCAGAAACCTGTATCGGTCAGGATCTTACCCAGGTCAGAAATCTTGAAAGGATCGTCCTTCTCCTCAGCCTCGCCAGTCTGTGCATCCAGCTTCTGGTCCATGAAGAAGTAAACGATGGTCATGATGAGTGCGATACACATCAGTACCACTCCGAAGGCTACTGAACGGCTGACTGACACCTCACCACCCAGACGGGCAAAGAATGGTGAGAAGATCATACAGGTGGCTACACCCAGACGGGCGAGTGCCATCTCTGAACCCATAGCGAGCGCCATCTCACGGCCTTTGAACCATTTTACGATACCACGGCTAACGGTGATACCAGCCATCTCGCAGCCGCAACCGAAGATCATGAATCCGCAAGCTGCAAACTTGGCTGATGCAGGCATGCCGGCATAGAATGGCGATACACCGAGTTCGTCGAATCCTGGAATATAATTCAGGTTGTTATTAAACCAAGTCTCGAGTCCGGTTCCGATAAAGCTTTCGCTTACGGCATACCACTTTACACAGGCACCAACCACCATCACAGCAGCTGAAAGCACAGCGGTGAAACGAACGCCCATCTTGTCGAGGATGATACCTGCGAAGATGAGGAAGAACACGAACACGTTGAGGAATACCTCAGAACCCTGCATGGTACCGAATGCGGTAGAGTCCCAACCACGGGTCTCCTGCATCAGGTCTTTGATAGGTGAGAGGATGTCCATAAAGATATAGGCACAGAACATAGCGAGTGCCAGAAGTAAAAGCGCGGTCCAGCGCATACCAGCGCTGTCGCGGAGGGTCTTTTGAATTGCTTGAGTCATTATCTTGTCTTTATTTAATTACTTTTTCGTATTTATTCCCATATTCGGAACGTTTTATTCCCACGTTGGGAATATATTATTCCCACACTGGGAATCTATTGTTCCCAACGTGGGAATGTATGGCTTGCTTATTTCAACCAACGGTCTAACCAATTGAAGAAGGTGCGCTGCCACAGTACACCGTTCTGTGGTTTCAATACCCAGTGGTTCTCATCGGGGAAGATGAGTAACTCTGCAGGGAGTCCCTTCATGCGGGCTGCATTGAAGGCTGCCATACCCTGAGTGGCATTGATGCGATAGTCCTTCTCGCCGTGGATGACGAGGATTGGGGTATCCCACTTCTCTACGAACTTATGTGGAGAGTTGTGGTAGGTCTTCTTGGCGTTGGGCAGCTGTGGACGGTGCCAGTAAGCCTCGTCGTACTCCCAGTTAGAGAACCAGTTCTCCTCTGTCTCCAGATACATGGCTGCCAGATTGAAGGCACCATCGTGGGAGATGAAGGCCTTGAAACGCTTGTCGTGATGACCTGCGAGATAGTAAACAGAGAAACCACCGAACGATGCACCTACGGCACCCAGATGATCCTTATCTACGTATGGCAGGTTATTGGCTGCATCGTCGATAGCCGATAGATAGTCGTTGATGCACTGACCAGTCCAGTCGCCAGAAATTTCCTCTAGCCATTCCTGACCGAATCCAGGCAATCCGCGACGGTTAGGGGCTACAACTACATAGCCTTGAGAGGCCATGATCATGAAGTTCCAGCGATAGCTCCAGAACTGCGAAACAGGACTCTGAGGACCGCCCTCGCAGAACAGCAGGGTGGGGTACTTCTTAGTCTCGTCGAAGTTGGGAGGTAGGATAATCCAGGTAAGCATCTCCTTGCCATCTGTAGTCTTCACCCAACGCTGCTGAACGGTTGGCTTGGCCAACTGGTCCAGAATATGCTTGTTCTCGAAAGTAAGCTGAGTGGTCAGTGTCTTCTCAGGCTTCTTGAAATTCGGAGTTACGATATACAGGTCGGCAGGCGATGTGTAGTTATGGCGCTCCATCAACAGTTGCTTGCCGTTGTTCATCAGGTGAATCTGACCGAAGTCATCCCAAGTATTAGTCAACTGCTTCAGCTCCCCCTTCCAATTAATGGCGTAGAGGTTAACGGTAGCGTGCCAGACACCGATGAAGTAGATCATCACGTCCTTAGAATCGCTCCATACGAAATCGTCAACGCCTGAGTCGAAGCTCTCTGTTACGTATTTCTTCTCGCCAGTAGCTAAGTTGTAAACGCACAGACGGTTACGATCTGACTCATAGCCATCGTGTTCCATCGATGTCCAAGCTACGTACTTGCCATCAGGTGAGAACTTGGGATTCTGGTCGTAACCCACGTTGTTCTTCAGGTTCTCCTTGGCATTCACACTCTGGTACTTCAGCGACTTGGTGGGGTCAACCTCGGGTGCTTGATAATCAGCAGGCTTGCATAGATTCTTGGTCTCGCGCGTACCTATATTATATAAATAGATATCAGAGTCGGTTGAGATAGAATACTCCAAGCCAGTCTTCTTGCGGCAGGTATAGGCAATCGACTTGGAGTCGGGTGCCCAGGCCAATTGCTCGATACCACCGAATGGTTCCATAGGGCACTCGTAGGGCTCACCCTCAAGAATGTCGATGCCGTCTTTGATACCATCCTCAGTCACATCGGCAACGAAGGGGTGCTGAATAGACTCCACATAGTGGTCCCAGTGGCGATACATCAGGTCGGTTACCAGTCGGCCAGAAGCCTTTGGCAGATCGTCTGGGTTCTTCTTGATAATCTCATGGAACTCGAGCGAGTGAAGGAGAATAACCTTCTTGCCATCAGGCGAGAACTTGAAACCCTCGATAGCCTTTGAGGTCTTTGAAATCTGCTTGCGGTCAGAACCGTCGGGGTTCATAGTCCACAGCTGTCCACCACTCAGAAAGGCAATCTTACCCTGATACCAGGTAGGATCGGTCTCGCTCTTGCTGCCTGTGGTCAGTGTGGTGTTGCCAGTACCATCGGCATTGATGATGGCAATCTTCTGCTGACTCTTGTTCGCCTTGACGCTGTAGTAGCCAATCTGATAAACAATCTGCTTACCATCAGCCGAAGCTTCAGCTGCACCTACACGTCCCATAGCCCAAAGAGCCTCTGGGGTCATCAGGTTGCTGTTCAGTTTGATATTTTGTTTGCCTATCTTCACGTTATCTTCTGCTTTTACAGGACTGCTTAAGAGTGCAAGTCCCATCAGTAAAACTGGAATACTAAATCTCTTCATAAGTTTTATTTCCTTTGTTGGTTCATACGCTGTTTCTGTAGTTCCTCAGCCTGCTTCTGCATAGCCTCCAGACGGGCAGCTAAGCCAGATGTCTTCTTCTGAGGATTATTTTTGTTTTCCTTGTATTTTGCCTCAAGAATGGCGAGCAACTTCTCGTCGTTGGTAGTCTTGCGGAGTGTCCACATGATAGTAGCCGACATGAATAATGAGATGAAGTAGTAGAAGTTCAAACCGGATGAGTAATCATTGAACATGAAGAAGAACATCACTGGCATGAGGTACATCATCCACTGCATCATCTTCATCTGCTCAGCCTGCTGACCAACCATCTGATCCTTCTGCTGGCGCATGGTCATATACGAGTACAGAATCTGGGCCACACAGAACAGGATGCAGGTCAGCGACAGGTGGTCGCCGATACCCCAGATGTTGGTGCCCCATTCGATGATAGGATCGTAGGTTGATAGGTCGCTGATCCACAGGAATGACTCGCGACGCAGCTGGATAGCGTTAGGCACGAAGAAGAACATAGCCATCCAGATTGGGAACTGAATCAGCATTGGCAGACAGCCACCCAGAGGCGATACGCCATACTGTGAGTACAGCTGCATCATGGCCTGCTGTTTCTTCATCTGGTCCTCAGGCTTGTCGTACTGCTTGGTTGCCTCGTCGAGTTTTGGTTTCAGCACACGCATCTTGGCTGATGACATGTAGCTCTTCTTTACCATAGGATAGGTGATAACCTTCAACAGCAGGGTAATCAGTATCAGAACGATACCCATAGAGAAACCCCATGAGGTGAGCCAGTCGAATACGTAGATGGTGAACCAACGGTTAATCCAGCGTACCAGCCACCAACCCAGGTTTACTAACTGCTCCAGGTCGAGATCCTTGCCAAAAGTGCTCTGCTGCTCAACGTCTTGAATCAAGCGGAAGTCGTTAGGACCGATATACATCTCGAACTCGGTAGCCTTAGCACCTGTTGGGTCGAAAGTAGTCTTCAGCTTGGCACCCATCTGTTTCAGATAGCCTGAGCCTTTCTGCTGTGGAATGCTGGTCAGCAGTGAGTTGGCTGCAAAGTTATCCTTCGAGATAAGGGCTGCCGAGAAGAACTGGTTTTTGAAAGCCACCCAGTCGAGCTGCTCCTCAATCTCCTTGTCAATCTCTTCTGAACCCTCATCAATATTCTTAGTACCACTGTTAGCCTTCTTGTAGGTAACCGAAGTGTAGCGGTTCTCGAAAGTAAAGCCTTTCTCCTGCTGACGAACAAGGTCGTTCCATTCGATGTTCATCTCCTGATAGTTAGGAGCAAACATACCCTGCAATCCGTTGGCTTTCAAACTGAAGTGCAGCATATAGTCTTTGCCCAGCACGTAGTTGAACTCGATGCTGCCACCATTGCCAGCCTGAGCCGTCATGGTGAGTGTAGAGTCTGTGACGTTCGATGGTGTGAAAAACAGGTCCTTGGTGATGATGTTCTCCGACTTGCCTGCCAGCATGAAGTTCATCTGCTGGGTCTTCTCGTCGAAGAGCGTCACACCCATACCGTCTTCCAGATTCTCGAAACCTTTGATCACTGCTTTAGCCAGTGTACCGCCTTTTGTGTTGAATGTCAGCTCAACCTTGTCGTTCTTCAGTACAACGGGTTCGTTCTTACCGCTTAACGATGCGTAGAAAAGAGCTGTTGTGTCACCCTGAACAGCTGCATCAGCCTGTGCTTTACGTGCTACCTCTTCTGCTTTCTGCTTCTTGGCGGCATTCTGCTGTGTCACTGTTGCAATGCTGTCTTGTTTTCTTGCGGCCTCTATTTCCTCCTGCGAAGGCTGGTTATACCAGCTGAAGCCGATAAGCACCAGCGCAATGAGGACAAAGCCGATAATAGTGTCTTTATTCATTTTATTTTGCTTTTTTATTAATGTACGCGTAAATCAAGGTGCAAAATTACGAAAAAAATGCGAAAAGAATGCATTCTATAGCCAAAAAATTGTATCTTTGCACCTGATATGAGAAAAGTAGCATTATTATTTGCAGCTTTTTGTGCGCTCAGCGCCTCTGCTGCTCAGCCTAAAGATACGTTGGATGGGCGCTTTTATCGCCTGTTCGCGCCTGTGACTTTTTATCACAACGTAGCCAACAAATCGCTTTCATTCGAGTCGGATGCTGCAGGTAAGGATCCTGTGGCAGATGCTATCGATGCTGCGCTGATGCATATTTACTTGAATCGTCCAGATCTGGTGAATAGTACAGAGACTGAGTTGCTGGAAACGGGTAAGATTCGTAAGGATGTGGATAAGCCACTTAAGAATCAGGTGAAGCTGGTTGAGAAAGTTGAAGGTCCGGTGATTGACACCCCTGATGATGTGCCTACAACCGTTCTGATTCAGAAACCGGATTTCTGGACTAAAAAGGGTGATGGCTATCTGCAGTTCATGCAGAACTACGTGAGTGGCAACTGGTATAAGGGTGGTGAAAGCAACTACTCGATGGTAGGTGCTCTGACACTGGAGGCTAACTACGATAACAAGAACAAGTGGAAGTGGGATAATAAGTTGGAGATGAAACTTGGTTTCCTGCGTTCACGTACCGACTCTGTGCATAAGTTCAAGTCTAATGAAGACCTGATCCGTTTGACCAGTAAGGTGGGACTTCAGGCAGCCAAGAACTGGTACTACACTTTGCAAGTGCTGGCTTACACGCAGTTTACACAGGGTCTGAAGTCTAACGACCATAATACTTACTCTGACTTCTTTTCGCCTTTCAATCTGAACTTCGGTCTTGGTATGGATTACAAGGTGGCTTCGAAGAACAAGAAACTGAATGGTACGGTCAATATGTCACCCATTGCAGTCAACTATCGCTATGTTGATCGCTTGGCGCTTGCTCCAAGCTATGGCTTGAAGGAAGGTAGACATTCTATGGTTGACTTTGGTTCGCAGTTGACAGCTGATGTTAGCTGGAAAATGAACGATGTGATTACATGGAAGTCACGCCTCTATGCATTCACGTCGTATAAGCGTACTGAAATCGAGTGGGAAAACACTTTCTCTCTGCGAGTATCTAAGTATATCTCAGCCAACCTGTTCCTCTTCCCCCGTTTCGACGATACGGGTACGAAGGATGGCGACTTGGGATATCTTCAGTTCAAAGAGTATAGTTCTATCGGATTTACTTATGGATTCTAAAACAAAAGCCCGCTTACTTCAAGCGGGCTTTTGTTTTATTGAGCTTCTGTCATTTCTCCCTCAATATAGAGGCGTGTCATTTCAACTACTCCGTTGGTTCGGATGGTGATTGACTTTTTGAAGTGACCTGGGAACTTTCCTGTACCGTTATAGGTTACTTTTATTTCACCCTTTTCGCCTGGCTGAATCGGGGTCTTGGTGTACTCAGGTACGGTGCAGCCGCAGCTGGCTACGGCCTGATTGATGACCAAAGGCTGCTCGCCTACGTTGGTGTAGGTAAATGTGTAAGTAACAACAGGACTCTTCTCTGAGAAAGTGCCGAAATTATGCGTCAGTTTATCAAACTTAATCTCAGCAGGTTTCTGAGCCAGAGCGGCTGTCAAACCGCAAACAAGCATCAATGCTATAAATGCAATCTTTTTCATCTTTTTATTCGTTTAAATGATTAAATCAGTGCAAAGTTACTATAAAATTACGAATTAATGACGAAGAATTAAGAAATATGTTTGTCTATTATCAATTTTTTATGTAATTTTGCACCTTAAATGAATAAATAGCAATTAAATATGTATAGAAGTAAGACTTGTGGAGAGCTTCGGCTCCAGGATGCAGGCAGTGTGGTAACACTGGCCGGATGGGTACAGCGCAGTCGTAAGATGGGCGGTATGACCTTCGTTGATCTTCGCGATCGTTATGGCTTGACTCAGCTTGTTTTCAACGAGGCTGACAATGCAGAGCTCTGCGAGCGTGCCAACAAACTTGGTCGTGAATTCTGTATTCAAATCAAGGGTGAAGTGAGCGAGCGCCAGAGTAAGAACCCTAAGATGCCTACTGGTGATATTGAAATTCTTGTAAAGGAGTTGAACGTATTGAGCGAGAGTCTCACACCTCCTTTTACCATTGAAGATAATACAGATGGCGGTGATGATATCCGTATGAAATACCGTTATCTCGATTTGCGTCGTGCGGCTGTTCGTAAGAATCTTGAGCTGCGTCACCGCATGACTATCCTGATTCGTAACTTCCTCGATGCTAAGGAGTTTATCGAGGTTGAGACTCCAATTCTCATTGGTTCTACTCCAGAGGGAGCGCGCGACTTTGTGGTTCCTTCTCGTATGAACCCAGGTCAGTTCTATGCACTTCCCCAGTCACCTCAGACTTTGAAGCAGTTGCTGATGGTATCTGGCTTCGACCGTTATTTCCAGATAGCGAAATGCTTCCGTGATGAGGACTTGCGTGCCGACCGTCAGCCTGAGTTTACTCAGATTGACTGCGAGATGTCGTTTGTTGATCAGGAGGATGTGCTCCAGATTTTTGAGGATCTGGCTCGTCATCTGTTCAAAGAGGTGCGTGGAATCGAATTGCCTGCACTTCAGCGTATGACTTGGCATGAGGCTATGCGCCGTTTCGGTTCGGATAAGCCCGACTTGCGTTTCGGTATGGAGTTTGTCGAACTGATGGACCAGCTTAAGGGTACAGGCATGTTCCCTGTATTCAACGAGGCTAACTATATCGGTGGTATCTGTGTACCAAGTTGTGCTAACTATTCTCGTAAGCAGCTCGATGAGTTGACTGATTTTGTTAAGCGTCCTCAGGTGGGAGCTAAGGGCTTGGTTTATGTCAAGTTTAATGAGGATGGTACCGTTAAGTCGTCTATCGATAAGTTCTATACACCAGAGGTGTGGGCTCAGGTCAAGGAGGCAATGGGCGCCAAGGATGGCGACCTCGTGCTGATTCTGAGTGGTGACAATGCTAACAAAACGCGAGTTCAGCTCTGTACTCTCCGTTTGGAGATGGGTGACCGTCTTGGACTTCGCGATAAGGATAAGTTCGTTTGTCTGTGGATTGTCGATTTCCCATTGTTCGAGTGGAGCGATGAGGAGCAGCGCCTGATGGCTACTCACCACCCATTCACGATGCCAAATCCTGATGATATTCCTCTGTTGGATACCGATCCTGCTAAAGTTCGTGCCGTAGCTTACGACTTCGTTTGCAATGGTGTTGAGGTTGGTGGCGGTTCACTCCGTATCCATGATGGAAAGTTGCAGGAGAAGATGTTCCAGATTCTGGGCTTCACCCCAGAGCGTGCGATGGCTCAGTTTGGTTTCTTGATTAATGCTTTCAAATATGGAGCACCTCCTCACGCAGGTCTGGCCTTTGGTCTGGATCGTTTCGTAAGTCTGATGGCAGGTCTCGATAGTATCCGCGATTGTATTGCGTTCCCCAAGAATAACAGTGGTCGCGATGTAATGCTCGATGCACCTGGTGAGTTGGATCAGAAACAGTTAGATGAGTTGAATCTACAGGTTGAACTGCGTTCTACCTCATCCTCGCAAGGCAGTGAATAAAGTTCACTGCGCTTGCTTCGCTCGTTGGTTGACCTACATCAAGAATAGTTTGCGTTCTGCTAAAAAAGCCTAAAAATCAGTAAGTTGTCTGAAATAAAAACGGTATTTTTGCAGTCGAAAATTAACAGAAGTTTATAACTTCAATATAAGTATTAATTTTTTAGAACTATGGCAGAAAAGAAAGCAACAACTAAGAAGGCTACCGAGACAAAGGCAGCCGTAGCTAAAAAGACAACTGTAAAGAAGGCTACAGCTCCTAAGGCAGCAGCAAAGACTGTTCTCGCAATCAATGCAGAGAATATTGGTTTTAAGGCAGGTGATGTATATCAGGCACTTGCAGCAGCAGAAAAGGCTCTCAGCGTAAAAGAGATTGCAAAGGCTGCAAAGATTTCTGAGGAGGAGACTCTTCTTGGTTTGGGTTGGCTCTTCAAGGAGGGCAAGCTCGCTAATGATGGTGAAAAAGTTACATTGGCATAAGCCTCTTAACAAATGATAGAAAGAAGGTCGGTAATCGCTTTTACCGACCTTTTTTTACCCGAATGACGTACGATCAGCAGATATTGAGTATTTTGACCAGTGTGGGTGAGCGTGGCATCAGCGTAATGCAGGTGTCAAAGCATGTCTATAACATGAACTTGAGTTTTTTCTATACGCCCGACTTGGATGAGATACGTGCTTATGTCCAGCAGTACTTGCTGAAGAATTCCAAGTCGCCACAGTCATTAATCGAATCCACTGGTCGTCGTGGGTATTACCGTTTGAATACCCAGAATAATTCCGACGCCCGTCAGTTGATGTTGGAATTTGGTAACTCCTTATAAACAGTTTCGTACAGTTTGAGTAGTTGTTCTGCAGTCTGTCGCCATGAGAACAGACTGGCTCTTTTCAAACCAATTTCCTTTTGTGCCTCATAGAATGCTTCATCATTTTCCAGACGTAGCATCTGTTCGGTTATCTCATCAGAGTTCTCTGGGTTGATGAGTATGGCTTCTTGACCACCAATTTCTGGCATCGATGAGGTGTTGGATGTGATGACTGGCGTGCCGCAGGCCATAGCTTCAAGCAGTGGTATGCCGAAACTCTCTCTGAGCGACGTATAGAGGAAGGCAAAAGCGCTATGATAGATATAAGGTAAGTCGCCGTTGACGATATAACCTGGCATCACGATATGCTCGCGGATGTTTTCTATATGGTTCCTTTCGATGATACCATCAAGATAGGTCTTGTCCAGATCTGCCATCAGCAGTTTTCGCTTCACAGTCGATTCCTTGAGGTATTTCGAATAGGCAATCAGCGTACGTTCGGTATTCTTCTTCGGGTCAGTATTCCCCAGGAAAAAGAAGTAACCTGGCTTTTCGATGTATGATTTATAGATGTCAGCTACATCTCTTAGCGGTTTAAACCATTCATTGTAACCATTATATATCATGGCCATCCTCTTTTCGGGGATGTTCAGTTTGCTAATAATATTCTGTTTCTCAAAGTTCGAAACTGTGATGATGCGATGACATCTCTGCAGTATCTTGGGCACAACGATGCGTCGGTACAGCCACCCCATATTCTGATAGAGCGACTTGTTATTCTTATCTCTTGGCTCTAAGAAGATGATATCATGCAGTGTCAGTACAAGCGGAATATCGCAGAATATGGGAGCCGTATTGCTGGTGCAATGCAGTATGTCCAATTGGTATTTCTTGGCCGCTCTAGGTAGAGTTATCTGTTCCCATACAGGATAGAAACTCTCGCCGATGACAATGATATGTACATTTTTTGTATCTTTCAGACATCTGTCCACGCCGGGGGCTACAAACACGAAATACTCGTTCGTGGTATCAATCTTCTGCAGTTCCTTGATTTCCTGTAGTACCACATAGTCCATGCCATGTTTGTTCCGGCGGAACACGCGTTGAGCTTCGATGCCTATTCTCATATCTGTTTGATTATTTTTGCTGGTACACCCGCTACAAGCGAGTGGGGTGGAACATCCTTGGTAATAACAGCCCCTGCTGCTACCACGCAGTGGGTGCCAATCTTTACACCTGGTAGAATCACAGCATTTGCTCCAATCCATACATCATCCTCTATAATGACGTTGTTGGTGCTAACTCCTTGTTCATCAATTCTTTTGCTTGTATTGCTGAAGTTATGGTTCAGGGCTGTTACTGTAATTCCTTGTGCCAGGTTTACATGGTTGCCTATCTTCACTGGACCTATGATTGTGTTGTGTAGTCCCACCCTTGTATGATTGCCGATGGTGACATCGCCAACCGCATTATTGATGCAGGCAAACGACTCCACGACCGAATAATCTCCTATTGAGAATTTTCGGTAGGGTGGTGTATCCATTCGGGCCGACCGATGAATCACAGAGTGTTTTCCTCGGTGTTGATAGAGTGGGGCCAATAGTCTGACGAACCAGCGTGGTCTTGTTTCCACCTGATTCATTATCACCCAGTCGATAAACTTCTTTAACTTCGGGCTATTTTTGAACTTTGCTCTTACGCTTTCGTTGTCCATCACTCTCTATCAGCGTTTTCCATTGTTCAACAATCACACTCACGTTGAACCGCTGGGCTATCATGATAGCCTCGTCCGATTTCGCCTGCCAGTCCATGCGGGTGGCTGCTTCAAGTTGATTAGCCAGATCATCTACATCACCATTCTTGAAGTACATGCCGAAATCGCCCAGAATCTCCTTGCTCGAAGGCAGGTCTGAAGAAATTACAGGCAATCCATGAGCCATTGCCTGTACCAGTACCAGTCCGAAATTCTTCCATCTCGAACTGGATACATATACACTGGCTTGTGTATAGTACATCTGAATGTTTTCTGTATATGGATGAATCTTTATTCGTTTGTTCAGATTGCGGCTTTCAATCATTTTGTTTAGCATATCCTTCTCAGGACCGTCGCCAACGATATCCAAGTACCAGTCTTGGTTCTGTTGGGCAAACTTATCGAATGCCTTAATCAGTAAATCGAATCCCTTGTGCATGGGGGTTAGTCGTCCTACTGCTAAGAAGCGCTTGTTTTTGCCTGTTGCAGGCGCCCCTGGTTTGATTGTCAGTGGGTTCGGAATTACAAAAGGCGAGAAACCGTAAGCTCGATAGTACATCTCCGAATCCTGCAGATACAGTAATACGGTTTCATCCAACTTCTGTAGCTGGCGTCCGTAATGGTACTTCAACTCCGTACCTAAGTAAGGCGAGCCCTCTCTCAAGAAGGCCTGAAACGAATTGTAAATCCAACCGATAGTCTTTACATGACCTAAATCTCTTTTGATGGTAGCCAGTCTCATGGAGAGGTATGAGTTGACTGCTATGATTGTGTCAAATTGTCCTTCCTTCAGAACTTTTACCACAGCCTCTCGTTTTTGTCTGGGGAATGAACTATGGGCATACAGGTCGGAAGTCATTGAAGTTTTGGGCAGGATGTTCTTGTAGAGATTGCTATAGATGTTGTATGAAAGGCTTTTCCATTTCCCTGGTTCTGGAAAATGCGTAAAGACAAATTTGATGGGATAGTCTTTTAAATTATACATGGCTAAGTTTTTTTGCTGGGGATCTTCGAAGCTTACGATGGTTACATCATAATATTTTGTCAATTCCTCAGCAATCACCGCGGTCACTCTCTGCATACCGCCCGATTTAAAAATACTATCTGCAATAAAACAAATTTTCTTCATACAAGTATAGGCATCCAATTATCGTTGACAAAAGTACAAATAATTTTGGATTTTTCCAAATTTTATGCTCTATTTCTCAAAAAATGATACTATTCTATCAGTTTTTTCCATTGCCTGATGATATTTTTAATATCAAATCGTTGGGCTATTTCCAATGCTTCCTTCGATTTTGATGCCCAGTCGATGTGAGTAGCATCCTCTAATCGCTGTGCCAAATTCTCGATATCTCCATTCTTGAAATAGAGTCCGAAGTCACCAAGAATCTCTTGGCTCACCGGAAGATCTGACGATACGATTGGTAGTCCATGCGACATAGCCTCGACTAATACCAAAGGCATGCCTTCCCATCTGGAACTCAATACATATACCTGCGCATTGCTATAATGGGTTTGAATATGGTTCGTAAAAGGATGGATGGTGACTCTGTCCTCCATTTGATATCGTGTGATCAACCCTTTAAATGCAGATTCTTCGGGGCCTTCACCCACTATATCTAATAGCCAGTCTTTATTCTTTTGGGCGAACAAATGGAAAGCCTCGATTAATATGTCGATGCCTTTATGCAGTGGCGTAAAACGTCCAATGGTCAGAAATCTCTTACTACAACCCTTAGATACTTCTCCCTGTATCAGTGTCAGTGGATTATAGATTACAATGGGATTTAGTTGTTTGTTTGATACTTGAAAACGCTTCGCATCGTCTTGGCAGAGTACTATCAGATGATTTAATTTCCTGAATTGTAACAGATAATGAGTCAGTCTTCGTGGACCAATGTGATAGCGGGAATTCTCACCAAATAGAGCTTCGAATGAATTGTGTAACCACCCAATCAGTTTTATATTTGGCAATTGCTCCTTGAGAGTTGCCAATCTGGCGGCAAGAGGAGCGTGTACGCCTATAATAATATCGTACTTGCCTTGTCGGAGTTCTGATAGCAAAGCATTTCGCAGTTCCGATGGATATGAACTATGGGCATACATGTCAGAGCACCATTTGCATGATGGCTGTAATTTCAGATATAGACCGCTGTATACTTTACATATATGCCTTTTCAGCTTACTGATTTCCGGATAGCTAAAGAATCGATAGGTTATATCCGCTTCCTTTAGACCATAAAGAGTCGTATCCAGCAGTTCTGGCTTGTCAAAGGTCACGATGCTCACATCATAATCCTTTGCCAATTCCTTGGCAATTACGGCTGTAACTCTTTGCACCCCGCCTATACTGAAAATGCTGTCAACTACAAAACAGATCTTTTTCATAGTAATACACGATTCAAAACTATTTTCATTTGTTCTCCCCACGAGAGATTCTTTATCGAATCTCTTATTTCTGCTGGTGACAGGCTCAAGCTCTTATAGAAATCAATGATACTATTAATTTCTATTGGAGTTTCATTCGCAGGAACTTTGAGCACATATGGCTTTTTATCAAAATCACTATCTGTTTCGGAATATACAAAAGGTATGCCTCTGGCTGCATATTCTCTATTTTTCAGTGTCTTGATCTTGTCGATTCCTACGCGATGTCTGCCAAGACTTCCTATACCAAAATCACATTTCTCAAATATCTGGTCGAGTTCTTCCCCATGTTTTTTTCCATAGAGAATAACATAATCCTCCATATGATTATCTGAGATAATCTTTTTGAATTCATTTTCTATTTCTGTTGAGAAAAAATAGCCTACAACATGAAATCTTACAATATACTCTTGTGGTTTAGAATAATAATAAGCTAATCCTTTTACAATCCTGTCAAATCCATGCCATTCGTGTATCTCAGCAACTCCAATGAGATTGAGTTCTTTTGAGGTGTCGTTGATGGTTGTCTTCATTTTGACACTATCAAAGTCTATTCCATTAGATATCTTGATGGTGTGCTGGCCGAATATTTTGTCATAGTCAGAGAATGTGACAATGGCGTCTAAATTCTTGGCAAGTTGATTCCTGAAAATCCTATCTTGAAAAATCTGTCGGCTTATACCTTGTGCTTCGTATTCTGTGTCATAAGGGTATGTCGGTATTTCCATGACCACTTTTGCACCATCTGCCTTCATCTTCTTAACCATGTTAATGGTGAACAGGTTGGCATTATGGTTAGAACGTATGTAAACCAGATCTATATGATGTTCTTTCACATAGTTGGAGATAGAAGAAAATTCTGTCCGTTTACGTATCTTGCTCAAAAAGCCCTTCCCATAATCAGCAATGACTTCTTGGTCAATGATCCTTCTTTTGATGTCCTTTTCATCCATATAACATAAATGAACCTCCATTCCACATTGAGCCAAGGCATCTACTTGATATGATATCTTTTTGCTGATACCATTGTTGGGGTCAAACCCATGAAATATTAAAAACAGGACCTTCTTCATGATCTATATTTGAAAACATCGGCTAAGTTAACTATTTTTTTATTAGTAGCCAAATTTATAGGCACTTTTTTGTGTTTTTCAGTTTAAATTTGTACTTTTGCATCCAAAAAGGAAAAAGGTTTTATATGAGAAACGATAAGTTTACCATAGTTTACTGTACCCCTGCATTGTATTCTGCCGGAGGAACAGAACGTGTCGTTTCTCTGAAAGCTAACTATTTTGCTGATGTTTTGGGGTATGATGTGACAATAATTGTTACAGAGGGTAAAAATGGCAATTCATTCTTTCCACTTTCGGATAGAGTTAAGGTTATCAATTTGGGCTTGAACTTCGAAGAAATATGGAATGTGCCATTTGTAAAGAAGATACTGCTTTATCTGAAGAAACAGAAAGCGTATAGGAAAATGCTGAGGAGAGAGCTGTTAAGGATTCGTCCTGACATCACAATAACAACTTTACGTAGGGAAATCAACTTTATCACCGATATTAACGATGGTAGTAAAAAGATTGGTGAACAGCATCTGAGTAGAAGTAATTACCGAGGTGTAGATAATCGTTACTCCAATTTTTTTGAGTTGTCATTTTTCAGGTGGTGGAAAGATAGAGTTGTTTCGAGTCTTATGCGATTGGATAAACTCGTGGTATTAACAGATGATGCTGTATCTGAGTGGCCTGAATTGACGAATATTCGAATGATTCCAGATCCTTTAGCTATTAGAGTCCGGAATTCCAGTTCTTTAACGTCTAAGCGTGTTATAACTGTTGGGCGCTACTCTTATGAAAAAGGGTATGACCTTCTGTTGAGAATATGGTCGATTGTTGAAAAAAAATGTAGTGATTGGCAGCTCGATGTCTTTGCTATGGGGGATCCGACTCCATACGTAAAATTGATGGACGAACTATCGATTGATAAGAAACGTTGTCATCTCAATAGTAGTATTGTTGATGTTGAAACCGAATATCTGAAAAGTTCAATTCTGGTTCAGCCATCGAGGACCGAAGGCTTTGGCTTGGTCATTGTTGAGGCTATGGCATGTGGTTTGCCTGTCATTTCTTTTGATTGTGAGAATGGCCCCCGTTCGATCATTTCCGATGGCGAAAATGGATTCCTGATTCCACCATTCGATGTCGAAACGTATGCAGAGTCGTTGTTGCGATTGATTAGTGATGAAAACTTACGTCAAAAGATGGGCGAGAATGGAAAGCAAATGTCTATGCGATATGATATAGACACTGTTGGGAAACAATGGCAGCAATTATTTGAAGAATTGATGCAAAATGATGGGGTATGATGTAACGATAGGTATTCCAGTTTACAAGTCTGCTGATTTTGTCCGCAGGTCTTTGGAATCTGCACTTGCTCAAACATATCCGTCTATAGAGATCCTGGTAGTAGATGATGCTGGTGGCGATGGTTCTTTGGAAATTATTCAACAGATTAGGTGTACACACCCAAGAGGAAATGACATACATTTGATATGTCATCAAGAGAATCAAGGTGTTTCTGCCTCTCGAAATCAAATCATCGACCATGCCAAAGGCTGTTTCCTGTATTTCATGGATTCTGATGATGTCATAGCAGAGAAGACGATTGAACTATTGATGTCTCAGGTACGTTCGTATGATGCCGAAATGGTCTTCGGTTCTTATGAGAAGGTAGAATTGTCAGGTCATAAGAAACTTTATCAGTATCCTGACGTTCATTTTACTCATAAAGATGAGTTGGCTGCCTTTGCTTATCGCAAATATGCTGGAATCCAGGCTTCTGCATGTAATTATCTGATAAAGATAGACATTCTTCGTGAAAATCATCTGCGTTTTATTGAAACAGACTATTGGGAAGATATGGTATTCACTTTCGATCTGGTAACCTATATTTCACGTGCAGTTATGTTGTCTGATATCACATATAGTTACATCTGTAGGCCTCATTCACTTTCTCATTATCAGTATCGCGAAACCATATCGAAGCATGAAGTATGGCAGAATGTCCGAGCTGTCGACTATCTCAAAAGAACATCTACTCGTTTAGTAGACAAAGTGTACTTTCCTAATAGGTGTTGTAATATTGTTATGACAGATTTCTACATAGCCTGCAATATTCTTAAACGTAGGAAAGCTATTGCTCCATATGTCGAGGATTGGGAAATCAAGTCTTTGATGAAACATCCAGCAAGTTTTCGTCAAGTCTGTAAATTCCGTCAGTCTCATGCTAAGAATACTATATTGTTCGTTTTATCTAAATTGCCTGTTTTTTGGTGCGTCCGTGTTATCTGGTGTGTTGGAAAACTGAAAAAGTTGATATAAAATTTGGTTGTTTGTCAGAAAATGCTTATCTTCGCCAACAAATATAGATATGAAGCTTATGTCCAATTGGTACGATAAATATCTGAGCATTTATGGGAAACCGTTTAGTGAGGTTCCTCATGACATCATTGAAGGCACTCGTCAACGTTTGGCGGCCTTGCAGAGTGATCACCCTATTGCTTCGATTGTTGTTATAGGTTATAATGAAGAAACTCATTTGCAGGCTTGTTTGTGGGCTATCAGTGAGATAAAATGTAAATATCCCGTTGAGATTATCGGTGTTGATAACGACTCTAAAGACCGTACCGCAGAGATATACGAAAAATCAGGTATTCCTTATTATACCGAATACCAACACTCGTGTGGTTATGCTCGTCGATGTGGATTACAGCATTCACGAGGAAAGTATTACTTCGATGTAGATAGTGATACGCTTTATCCGCCAATGTATTATGAGTTGATGCTCGACCAGCTGATGAAACCAGGAGTTGTTGCCGTTTCTGCTACTTGGAGCTATTTTCCCGATGCGAATCATAGTAAATTGGGACTGAAACTATTCGAAATGTGCCGTGACCTGTTTCTTTGGGTACAGCATTTTAAACGTCCGGAGTTGAGTGTCCGTGGATTGGTCTTTGCCTATAATGCTGACTATGGTCGCCAGGAAGAATATAGAGTGGATATTATCCGTGGTGAAGACGGATCGATGGCTTTGTCATTAAAGAAATACGGAAAGATCAAGTTCGTTCGCGATAGTCGTTGCCGTGCGATAACGGGCTATGGCACCATTGGCAATCAATCCATGTGGCAGAGTTTCGTACAGCATGTAAAGATCCAGAGTAAAGGAATTACCCGAATCTTTTTCAAGAAAGATCATTATGAGGATAGTGACGATAATCTCGTAAAACCAAAGACATCGCGATGAGACTATTGTACGTTACTGATGCATTGGCAATCTATGGAGGTATAGAGCGGGTGTTAACTCAAAAGGTTAATTGGTTGGCAGAACACGGCTATGAAGTGTGCGTGTTGACAGTTAATCAAGGTAAAGAGCCTCTTTGTTTTCCGTTGCATTCAAGTGTGCAGTATGATGATTTGAATATTCTTTTCTATCAGCAGTATCGTTTTGTGGGATGGAACCGATGGCTAAAGAAACATCAGCTGAATTGTTTGTTTCGTCATCGGCTATCCGAAAGAATTAAAGTGTTCTCACCGGATATTATTATTTGTACCTCTTTGGAGTATGTGTATAGTTTATTGTTAGTTAAAGGACTTATTCCACTGGTGTTCGAGTCACATTCTTCATGCTTATGTGAGTCTTTTGAGCACGATGGTATCTGTCGTAGACTTTACATGAGGTATATGAAACACTTCGTTAAACAGACAGCTATGGTGGTGGCTCTTACTGAAGGTGATGCTGCCGAATGGCGTAAGTATTCGTCTCATGTTTGTGTTATACCTAATGTGGTTTCTCTGAATCCGAGTAATGTAATAAGTGATTGTTCTGCAAAATCTGCTATATTTGTAGGACGTTTTTCTGGCCAAAAGGATATTGGTAGTCTGTTACGTATTTGGTCTGTTGTACATGAACAATATCCTGACTGGAAACTACATATTTATGGTGGATACGGAGTTGAGAAAGTCAAAAGAATAACAGAAATAAATAGTAGTGGAACAAATATCGTTGTTCATGAACCATCTGCGGAAATAATAGAACGTTATAAGGAGAATTCTATTTTCCTGTTGACATCCAAATACGAACCGTTTGGATTGGTTCTTCCAGAAGCGATGAGCTGCGGTTTGCCTGTTGTGGCATTTGATTGCCCTTATGGACCTGCTGATATTATTACAGATGGGGTAGATGGTTTTTTGGTGAAAGGGCGAGACTGTAGGTCTTTTGCAGAAAAAGTCTGTATGTTGATTGACGATATGGCATTGCGTAAGAAAATGGGAGAATCTGGGGCACAATCAGCCCGTCGTTTTGATACTTCTGTTATTATGCCAGTGTGGGATAGTTTGTTTAAAAAGATATTGAATCATGATAGATACTCGTAGTAATGATAGAATGAATAATCCACTTGTTACGATTGGTATACCTGTGTATAATGTGGAACCGTATGTTGAAAAGTGTTTGTGTTCAGTTCTGAATCAGACCTATACGAACTTAGAAATCCTGATTGTTGATGATTTAGGTACTGATAATTCCATGGGTATTGTTGCTGATTATGCAAAATCCCATCCCCAAGGAGACCGTATTCGTATTATTCGTCATCCTCAGAATATTGGTATTGGTGGAGCAAGAAATACAATTATTGATCAAGCTCAAGGAAAATATCTGTATTTTATTGATTCCGACGACTTTATTGAATTGGATGCGATAGAAACTCTGCTAGATGTTGCTGAAGAAAATCGAACAGATGCAGTTTTCGCTTCATGTAGGCGTGTTGATTACGAATCCTTAAAAGAATTACCTACATTTACATATACAAAAAGAGAGTCTTTTTTTGATAAAGATGCCTTTGCGAATTATGTCTGTCAAGATCTTCGTTGGCATGTAGGAATTAACGTGTGGAATATTTTGTTTAGGCTTGATTTTCTTAGGAAAGGCAACTTCCGCTTTTCTGCGAGGAAGGACGAGGATGCCGTGTTCCTCTCTGATTTCTATTCAGAGATAGAGCGTGCAGTGATATTACCTGTTGTCACATACAATTATGTGAGTCGTCCTGGATCTATCATGGGTAATATGGCTAGAACACATATCCCAACCAAAGAAATTCGGGAGCGTTTCCGAGCTGATGCTGTGATGACTGATCATTGCGCTCGATTGAGAGGGCGTACTTTCTATGACGTTCATTGCGCCAGGGTTATCAAACATAAATTCCGTGCAGTGTGTGTAGCTTTGCGCCATCGCAAACGTTTTACGGAGCCATTGTCTGACAAAGAAATACGGGAAGAGCTAAGGCATCCCGCAACATTTCACGAGATTCTTCGTTTTAAACGATATAGAGGATTCCATATATTGTTTTTCTCGATTAGTAAGTTGCCACCATCAATCTCAGTTTTCTCTTGCTATGTGGTGGGGAAACTTATGAGATGGATTTAAGCCGTCTGTTTATAATTCGAACGATGATTTCTGGGGGAATTTCTGATCAAAAATACGTTTGAGTTCTTGACTTACCCATTCATAATCATCTTCTGTGCATAATGGTGTGTCATTCAAACAGATGGACTTACTTTTGCAGCCCAATAAAGCCTGTTCAATAGCTTTTAAACTATTCTTTTTTACCATAAAGTAGAGCCCATCACGTTTGGTAGGATAGAATCGGTTAGTGGCGAATTGCCAATAGCGGAATAGATATTGATTAGCACTTACGTCTTCGCGAAATCTTGTACAACTGGCAAACAAGAAATCAGTGTTCTTTTCCCAAACTTCTTCTATGCTTGATTTCAGGTATGCCTGCTCAAGATGATAGTTGGAGAATCCTGTGAACAGTCTCTGTTTAGAAAGCAAAGCACTTGTAATAAGCCCTTTCAATCCGAGATGCGGTCCAAACCATCGTTTGGGCGACTGCTTGACGACTTGCCATCTGTTAAAGTTACTATTCAAGATGCCGATATCTGTTAGCATGGTGATATTAATGCCAAACTTATCTTCCTTTGTGTAGATGGGTACATTCAGATAGGTCTCCTTATTCCTGTCGCAAGGTAAACCCTTCTTGAAGAAATAATCTTGTTCAACAGGAGCGTTGAGCATCATGTCGTCGTTAAAGAATACGAAATGTTCTGATAGTCCTTTGATGCGATGTATAAACAATTCGATGGTGTATGCATTAAAAGTTGGGAGATATTCTTCTGGTATGTAGTCGCTGTGCTTTACCAAAACTAATTTGGGGTTATTCGCATTAATCCATGTGGGGAACTTGCCGTTTGTCACCAGATATACCTTATTTACCCATGGCGCATACGTTTCCACGGCTCGGAACCAATAGTTAAAAACATTCGTGTCTCTAAAGCGAGCCCATTCAATGTGCCCTTTTGTCCCAGTTTTATACTTAGCATACGATTGTTGCCATGCCGGGTCGTTAGAATCTAACCATAATACAACGAAATCAATTTTGTGTTCCATATACTTGATGTTAGTTACTTCCCCATTTTAAGTGCTTAATTACCATCATCAGGATTATATATAGATGAGGCCATGTCCTGAATAGGTATGTGTGAGTTTTCTGTATGATTCCATGGCTGAATTTTAAACTCGGGCATGTTTGTTTCAATTCTTTCAGAACGGCTACTCTGTCAGAATTCTTTTTAAAGACATAGCACAGCTTTTGTAACAGACTCTTATATGACATGAAAACCTTATCCTTAAGGATGTATGAGAGCTGAGGGGGGATATTTTTCATGTCTTTTAATGCCCATGATAGGGTGATGGCCATGCAATAATCTTTGGCTTTTTTCCTGCTGAAATTTCCTGGGAATGAAGTGGAGTCATACCTTATTCGGTATATATTCAATCTCCATGATGTTTTTAGGCATAGGCCGGCTTTTAGATAACATTCATGGGTAAAAGGTATATCTTGTGAAGCAATTCCCGGATAAAATTCAAGATGATTGTCTAATAAGAAATCTCTTCTAAAAAGAATCCTCCAGACGTATGCCATATAAGGTAAATAAAAATCGATGTACATTTGCTGCCCTGTACTTTCCTCAAATATAGGTTCTGCTATTTGCTTTACAGGGTTTTCTTTTATTTTTTCTATCTCCTCAGAGCTCATGCTTACATAGTCAGCAGTTACCATGTCTGCTTTTGTCTCCAGGGCTTTCTTTAAGAGCGGGCTTAAACTGTTCTCTATTAGCAAGTCGTCCGAATCAGGCATCAATATGTATTCTCCTTTGGCTATGGCAATACCATTGTTGCGGGCAACAGATAAACTGAGATTATCTTGGTTGATAACAATGATGTTGTTATGTTCTTCGATAATATCTTGAATGACTTCCATACTCTGGTCTTTCGAACCATCATTGACGATTATAACTTCATAGTCATTCTCGTTTAATCCTTGCTTGAATATGCTTTCAATACAAGGTCGGATATACTTTTCTACATTGTATACCGGCACAATTATAGAAAGTTTAGTCATAGGCTAATAGTATTTCGTTATTTTTTGCAAAAATAACAAAATAATTGGAAATTACCAAACAAAATCGAAGTTTTTTAGTGTGGAGTGTGAAAAATGCTGGTTATTACATCTCAAATGATGATTTTTGTGGGAATTTCTGATCTAAAATACGTTTCAGCTCTTGACTCGCCCAGTCATAATCACTTTCCGTGCAGAGTGGTGTGTCATTTAAACAAATGGATTTACTTTGGCAGCCCAATAAAGCTTGTTCAATATCTTTTATACGATCTTTTTTTACCATAAAGTATAGGCCATCACGTTTGGTGGGATAAAAACGGTTGGAGGCAAGCTGCCAGTATCGGAATAGGTATTGATTAACGTTTGTGTCTTCGCGGAATCTTGTACAACTGGTATACAATATATCACTGTTCTTCTCCCAGACTTCTTCTAAGGTTGATTTTAGGAATGCTTGCTCAAGATGATAGTTGGAGAATCCTGTGAAGAGCCTCTGCTTAGCTAATAAAATACTCATGACAAGTCCTTTTAAGCCAATATGTGGTCCAAGCCATCGTTTGGGCGACTGCTTGACGACTTGCCATCTGTTAAAGTTGCTGTTCAAGACACCGATATCTGTCAGCATGGTGATATTAATGCCAAACTTATCTTCCTTGGTGTAGATGGGTACATTCAGATAGGTCTCCTTATTCCTGTCACAAGGTAATCCTTTCTTGAAGAAATAATCTTGTTCAACAGGAGCGTTGAGTATTATGTCGTCGTTAAAGAATACGAAATGTTCTGATAGTCCCTTGATGCGATGTATGAACAATTCGATGGTGTTTGCATTAAAAGTTGGAAGATATTCTTCTGGTATGTAGTCGCTGTGCTTTACCAAAACTAATTTGGGGTTATTCGCATTAATCCATGTGGGAAACTTGCCGTTTGTTACCAGATATACCTTATTTACCCATGGCGCATACTTTTCCACGGCTCGGAACCAATAATTAAAAACATTCGTATCTCTAAAGCGAGCCCATTCAATGTGCCCTTTTGTCCCAGTTTTATACTTAGCATATGATTGTTGCCATGCCGGGTCGTTAGAATCTAACCATAAAACGACAAAGTCTATTTTTTGTTGCATACTATTCTTATGATTAAGTGGTTCCATCTCATTTGTTTCTCCACTGTCGAATTAAAATTTGCTGCAAAAGTAATACTTTTTTGTGAAATTAGCAAATAATGGAAGTGTTTTTTCCAAAAAGAACAGGCCACTTATCTTTGTTGTTGATGATGATGGGTAATTATAGGGAATAAGGGTGATTATGCGGCTTTTGATTGCATTGAGCGATTTTGCTATGTAGTTAATGGCAAATACTGAGATGGTATTACTAAAAAATGTAATAGAGTTTGAAAAATATAACAACCTGCATTTGGATTAATAGTTTTTTCTTAACACTTTTGTATTCTATTCTTCCCGAGCATAAATGGAAAATTGTTCTTGAAGAATATTATTATGGGGTATTCTAATGCAACAAAAAAAAGTGCTATGAGAATAGCTGTTATAAGAGGATAAACAATTTCTCTTTGAATACCAAATAACATTGAAATACCATAGTTGGTGGCTCCAATAAACATTCTGTGTAACCCCATAATAACAATGGTGCCTATTGAAATATTGTCAATAGCTGTAAAATGGACCTTGTTCAGAAGCTTGCAAAGACTTAGTATTCCCCAAATTGCAGATAAACAGATTAACCAATAAAGTATGCCATATTCAACAATGGAAGTACCATTTCTAAAAATAGAAAAAAAATAGATGCTACTAATGATTCCTAACAGGCATATGAAAATATCTTTCTTCTGATAATCTGTGTAGATATAATTTTTCTGTTTACAATAGAAACCAAGGTAAAAAAAAGCACAGCATTTTGTAAATCCTACAAAAGGTAAATCTGTAACAAAACGATATGCCTCGTTAACTATATAAAAACATGTGGTACATATTGATAATAGTATAATGAATAATCCTCCTTTTTTGTATTTGTTGCATATTGCGAGGATAATTTTCATAATCAGTAGAGATACAATAAACCATGTAACTCCATTTAGTGACTCATAATAAGCTGTTTTATGTTGTAGCATAAAAGTACCAATTATCGGTTTAATATAGTCATACCATCCTGCATAGGGATAATCTATAGAATGCCTAACTACCCAATATGGATAAAAGATAATATTGTAGCAAAAATATGGAATAATAAGAGTGTTCCAATATTTTTTCAGAGTAATTTTACTAAAAAACTCTTCTTTTGTTAAAAATCCCGAGATGAAAAAGAATAGGGGCATATGAAAAACTACGATGTAATTTTGTAGAAAATTTCCTTTTTCTATTGGCGTGTGTCCAAATACTACCAAGGTAATTGCTAGGGCTTTTGCCCAATCAATCCAAATTAACCTGTTTGTAATTATAATCGTATTTCCCATATAGAATATTTTTCTGCAAAAATAATATTATTTTCTTAGTAATCCAAATTTTAAGTACTATTTCTTTCCTAAAAGGGATGGCAACCTTTCTTGGGTGCAAATGATGAATGGTAATAATGTTAGTTCTATTATTATAACTAAGGCAATGTTTTGGTACCAGTTATAAGTGATATTTGAGATATCCGTACTATTCTCTAAGGTGTAATCGATTATGCCAATCATCATACGATGGAGGCCGAAGATCAGCATGGTTCCTATAGATATGAGGGTGATTATGTGGCTTTTGACTGCGTTGAGCGATTTTGCCAGGTATATAAAGGCAAATACAGAGATGGTATTTACAATATAGAATAATATAATATGTATGATAAATCTGTCTTCATGGATGTGCCAGTAGAAGAGAATGAGGCTCAATAATAGGGTAGATGTGCCGATTGTTAAATCCTTTCGGAGATTGAATCGTTTCAGCTGATGCCAATGTTGCAAGAGATTTCCCAGGAAGAAGAAACATAGACAGCGGATTAATCCGTGGTAGGTGATGTATGGGGCATAGTGGTAGAATTTGTTGGCGCCGTAGAGCATCATGGATGTGATGGTGAGAATAAGCATTATTGACTTGCTATGCTTGTGTTTGTTGGTCATGTCTGTTAGGATGTGCATGATGAATAGAGCGATTAAAAACCATGTTACGCCGTTTAGCTCGCATGAGAAACTGCTGTTTAGCTGTCCCAGTATTGTGCCGACGATAGGCCTAAATGCGTCGATAATAGTTATACTGCCGTGTTCTATGTAGAATTTGGTAAGCCAATAGGGATAGTAGATGGCATTATATATTATATAAGGTAAAAGGAGTGAGTATCCGTATTTCTTGGCAGACTCCTTAATAGTTAGATTCTGCTTTTTTAGATAACCTGATACAAAGAAGAATGTAGAGAGAATGACTGATGCGAGATACTGTAGATAGAAGGTGTCTTCTTGCTGGGGTAGGTGGCAGAATACCACTACCGTCATGCAGAAAGCTTTCGCCCAGTCTATCCAGTTTATTCGCTCTTTCATACTGCAAAATTACAGAAAAAAGCTGGAATACGCAATAGTTCCAACTTTTTTCTGTACTTTTGCAAGTGAAATGGCTGCACAGAGAATAGAATACATCGATGCGATGCGGGGATTGACAATGATTCTCGTGGTGTTTGCTCATGTGTGTCATTTCTGTTTTGGTGACTCGCGGATGGGCTATAATACTGTGTTTATCCTCTTCCGATTGCCTTGTTTCTTTATGATTAGTGGCTGGTTGTTTGAGTCCGTGGCGCAGCGGTCGTTCAAAGAAGTTACTAGACATAAGGCGATGGTGCAGTTGGTGCCAACTTTTATTTTCTTGTTTCTTTTGGCGCCTCCACCAGAATTCTTTCATCGGTTAGGATCGCTTAAAGGAGGGTATTGGTTTACCTTCGCATTGTTTGAATATTTTGTGCTCTATATGCTGATGATTCGCATCAGTAGGAAATGGACACCCCTGATGGCTGTGTCACTGGCTATCGCTACTTTTATCTATGCGCGCTATTACAATAGTCTTCGTATGGTAGCTGATGGTTATCAATTGTGGCTGATGGATGCTTCGGGGTTCTTGAGTATAACCACATGGCGTTTGTTCTTGTTTTTTTATTTAGGTACTTGTGTCAGACGCCATTTCGAGGCCTTTATCCGTTGGACGGATAAACCTGTTGTAATCATACTCGTAACGGTTATCTTTGCCTTAGTAGCTTCTACTTCGCATCATGATTATCTGGTATTCGAGATGTTCAGGTTTTATGTGGGTGGCATCACTGGTATGGTTATGGTGTTTACATTCTTCCGACTCTCTGCTTCGTGGCTCAAGCGTTGCCATATCTCCAGGCCATTGCAGTATATTGGAACGCGAACGCTCGATGTTTATCTATTACACTATTTCTTCCTGCCGCGATTCCTGATGGCTAATGCTGATACCCTGAAGGCATATGAGAACCAGCTTGTTGAGTTTGTTGTGATTTTTGCTGTATCAATAGGCGTTCTGGCACTCAGCTTGATTGCCAGCTATGTAATCAGGTTGAGCCCAGTCCTGGGGCATTATCTGTTTGGAGTCAAATACACGAAGCAGTCTTAAGCGATGTTATGCCAGGTATAATGCCATAGTTTATGACACCCGTCCTTGAATGATAAACTTTTACCCAT
Organism: Prevotella sp. P6B4; assembly: GCF_000619985.1. Taxonomy (NCBI): domain Bacteria; kingdom Pseudomonadati; phylum Bacteroidota; class Bacteroidia; order Bacteroidales; family Prevotellaceae; genus Prevotella; species Prevotella sp. P6B4. The sequence goes on along the minus strand of NZ_JHVE01000017.1, from coordinate 8,741 downwards.
GATGTGTTTCATCAGGAATTGTCCTTCTTCTTCCAAAGGCTCGATTGGCAAGCACTTGGGGTCAAGATTAAACACTTCCTTCATCAGCCACATGATGCCACGTGCGAAACGGGTAAGTCCCAGTTCTTGTATTTCTCCCTCAACGCTTGTCTGAGAGAACTGGAATAACCTGCTGTCACCTCTGGCATAACGGAGCACGAAAAACAGATCCATCAGGTTTCTCATCAGCAGACGTTTTTCAAGAAACAGATTATACAGATGAACCAACTGGATGATGATAGTCATAGAATGTGAGGGTACAGTTAATTCACCGGCTTTACGGTACATCAGGTCGTTATTCTGTAGTATCCACTTGTCAAGTCGGTTATTGCGCTGCGTTGATTTTCCGGCACGCAGTTCTGTGAAGATGCGTACCTGCATGTCTGGCCATTGGCTCAGATCAATCTGGTTCTTGTAGCCAAACACATACAGATCGATGCCCTTGGTGAACCGAAGCATCTGTAGCTCACGGTCATAAAATCTTACAAGTCCAGGACCTGTCAGGAGTGATGAACGCAGATGGTGAGTTTGTAACTCTTCCTGAAGCTTGATAAGCTTACGACTACCACCGCGATTCTGCTCTTTGATTCCTTCTGCCTCTGCCATCCAGTCGAGCGAGAGTTCCTGTGGTGCTACCAGTCCGTAATCAAACAGTTTGGTCAGTCCATGATAACAGATACCAACAACTGCCTGGCGTTTAGCCAGATTGTATAACTTCTGCCATTCATGAGGGGCAGGAAATCTGCTTAAGCAATCCAACTGGCCGATAGAAACCTGCATGAACTCGAAAAATAGCTTGCTCACCATGATAACAGATATTTGGATTTTAATAGAACTAATGTCATACCTAATGATAATACTGATGAAGCGATACATCCCAGTAGGGCATATACCATCACAGCGAAAGCGTTGATAGGCGAGAAACCACCCAGTAGCATACCGCAGAACAATAGTGGAATGGCGGCTAATGCCAGAACCGAAAGATTGGCAATCGTGGGAGAAAGGATTGCCAGAAGACTGGTACGCATAAATGGTATCATGGCTTTCCATGGCGTTGCTCCGTTGCCTATCATAAAGTCAAATTGAGCACGGTCGCGCTTAAATGTGGCGTCGAAGGCGCTGAGACCTCTTACTAACATGGATGCAGAATGTCCTAACAACACAGCAATTACTGGCACAAACCAACGAGCAGTGATGGGGCCGATTGGTAATACGGCTATCAGTAACCATAACCCGATAATGAGGACGCCACCAAAAAGTCCTGCACTGGCAGGTAGTAGATGGTGGTTGACGGGCATTTTGCATTTTCTGGTTACAAGCCATCCTGCCCATATTGACATGATGAGGAACCATCCCATCGATAACCAGATGTTGTCCACTTTGTACACGCCCCAAATCAGAATGGCAAATAGCAGTAACTGCGCCAATCCTCGTATAAGAGCGATAGCCAAGGGTTTAATGGATTTCTGGTCCAAGAGATAGAGTGCTCCAAAAGGCAAAGCCAATAATAATAGGGCCAGGAATGTATGAAGAATCAATGCTGTAGTCATAACTGGAACTGGTTTAAATCAATCACACGATGAGCGTTTGCTATGAGTTGAGGATGCCGACTGGCTATGAGCACACACTTACCTTGTGTGGTTTGTTGCTGGAGTAACTCAAGCATCTGAGGAGCCAATTCGGGAGAGAGATGTGATGCAGGTTCATCAGCAACCACAATGGATTTGTTGGTGGCTTCATGGATGGTTTTGCTGGCCAGTTGGAATATCTCTTCGGGCGACAGAGGCTGTGTCTTTGGTATTTCTGTAGCTGACGGCAGTTGACTGTTCCATACAAGATATTCATCGGGTTCAGCTGGCTGCGCCTCGGGCTGGTAGAGTTGATGGCGCAGTAGGTGGATGTCCTGTGGCAGATAGCACATCATACGGCGGAAGGATGGTGCCGACTGGACAGTTAATAGCTCGCCATCCACACTGACAAAACCTTCTGTGATAGGCAGGAATCCCATGAGTGTACGCAGAAAAGTTGACTTGCCTGAGCCTACTGCTCCGGTGATACAAGTCAGTCTCCCGTCGTCTGCAATAAAGGATAGGTTTTTTACCAAAACCTTCCCCGATACGGATATTGTAGCGTCTTTAACCTCTAACATAGCAAATTGTTAGTGCAAAAATACAAAAAATTCTTATCATGCCATCAGTTATTACTCATTTTTTTGTAACTTTGCGCCAAAATTATGAGCATAGAAAAGAAAATCGACGCAAAAAGGTGGCGACTGCCCGCTGAATGGGAGCCACAATCGATGGTGCAGCTGACCTGGCCGCACGAGAAAACTGACTGGGCACCCATGCTTGACGAAATCACCAAGACTTATGAGGAAATGGCTGCCGCCATTCGTCAATATGAGGAATTGCTGGTAGTGGGCGAACCCAATAACGATACATGGGCTCGCGATCATGGTTTTATCACGTTGGTTGATGACGAAGGTGGAGCCCGATTGCTTGACTATTGTTTCAATGGTTGGGGCGAGAAATTCGAGGCGGCACTGGATAATGCGATCAATCGTCGTATCTATGATGAGGGTAAGGTCAAAGGCGACTATGTGGATTGTCTGGACTTTGTTCTCGAGGGTGGTTCTATCGAGAGCGATGGTGAAGGCACCATCTTTACCACATCCGGTTGTTTGTTAGCACCTCATCGTAATCAGCCAATGACAAAAGATGAGATTGAAGCACGTTTGAAGCACGACCTTTGTGCCGAGCGTGTTCTCTGGATAGATTACGGTCATCTGACGGGCGATGATACCGATGGACATATCGATACATTGGTCCGTATTGCTCCTAATCATACCTTATTATATATAGGTTGTGATGATGAGTCTGATGAACAGTATGACGACTTGAAGAAAATGGAGGAACAACTCCTGACCTTCCGTACCATGGCGGGAGAACCTTATCACTTGGTAAAACTGCCGATGCCTCGTGCTATCTATGATGAGGATGGTGAGCGACTACCTGCTACCTATGCGAATTATTTAGTTATGAATGGCGCTGTATTGGTGCCCACTTATAATCAGCCCGATCTCGATGCCGAAGCAATGCGTATAATTGGTGAGGCACACAAGGGTAGGACGGTTGTCGGAATCGACTGTAGAAGTGTTATCAAGCAGCATGGCTCGCTTCATTGCTGCACCATGCAATATCCTCTTATAGTGAAGAATGAATAGTGAATAGCATATGAAGGAGTTAAGAGTAGGTTTTTTACAGCAGCATAATACTGCTAACACGAAGGACAACATCCTGAGGTTGGGTGAGGGTATCACCGATTTGGCAAAACGTGGTGCGCAACTCATTGTTCTACAGGAGTTGCATAATACACTTTACTTCTGTCAGACGGAAGATGTCGATCTGTTCAATCTGGCCGAGACGATTCCTGGTCCATCCACCAAGTTTTATTCCGAATTGGCCAAGACATTAGGTGTGGTTATCGTAGCTTCTTTGTTCGAGAAGCGTGCACCAGGTCTGTATCACAATACCGCAGTGGTCATTGAGAGCAATGGCGAGATTGTTGGCAAATACCGTAAGATGCATATCCCCGATGATCCAGCATATTATGAGAAATTCTATTTCACCCCAGGTGATATGGGATTCCATCCTATCCAGACATCGGTAGGAAAATTGGGCGTGTTGGTATGCTGGGATCAGTGGTATCCCGAGGCTGCCCGTCTGATGGCGATGCAAGGTGCCGAGATGTTGATCTATCCAACAGCTATCGGCTATGCTGATAATGATACGCCTGAAGAACAGGAACGCCAGCGTATGGCATGGCAGACGGTGATGCGTGGTCACGCCGTAGCCAATGGACTGCCTGTAGTGGCTGTCAATCGTGTCGGTTTTGAGTCTGATCCTTCAGGTCAGACAGGTGGTATCCAGTTCTGGGGAACCTCGTTCGTAGCTGGTCCTCAGGGTGAGATTCTCTACGAAGCTTCGACTGATGATGAGGAGAGTATCATTGTAGAGTTGGATATGGACCGTTCGGAACAGGTGCGTCGTTGGTGGCCGTTCTTGCGCGATCGTCGTATCGATGCCTATAGCGATATCACCAAGCGCTTTATCGATTAAAGGTAAGAAAGTAAAAAGGTAAAAAGATAATTAATATAAGACTATGTCAAATCAACTTAGATTCCAGGTTGTAGAAGAGGCCTTTAAGAAGAAGGCTGTCGAGGTGAAAACGCCATCAGAGCGTCCCTCAGAGTATTTCGGCAAATATGTGTTTACCCGCGAGAAGATGTATAAATATCTGCCTATCGACGTTTATAACAAACTGATAGACGTAATTGATAATGGCGCTCGTCTGGATCGCTCTATTGCTGATGCAGTAGCTGAAGGTATGAAAAAGTGGGCCCAGGAGATGGGTGCTACGCATTATACGCACTGGTTCCAGCCTTTGACAGAGGGAACAGCCGAGAAGCACGATGCTTTTGTAGAGCATGATGGCAAGGGTGGTATGGTGGAGACTTTCAGTGGAAAACTGCTGGTTCAGCAGGAGCCTGATGCCTCCAGCTTCCCTAACGGTGGTATCCGTAACACCTTCGAAGCACGCGGCTATTCGGCTTGGGATCCTACATCGCCAGTGTTCATCATCGACGATACACTCTGTATTCCTACCATCTTCATTGCTTATACGGGTGAAGCTCTCGACTACAAAGCACCACTGCTTCGTTCGCTTCATGCACTCGATAAGGCGGCAACCGATGTCTGTCAGTACTTCTACGATGATGTGAAGAAGGTACAGGTCAACCTGGGTTGGGAACAGGAGTATTTCCTGGTTGACGAGGGCTTGTATTCAGCTCGTCCCGACTTGGTGATGACTGGTCGCACCCTGATGGGGCACGAGAGTGCCAAGAACCAGCAGATGGATGACCATTATTTCGGTACGATTCCTGATCGTGTGCAGGCCTTCATGAAGGATTTGGAAATTCAGGCTTTGGAGCTGGCCATTCCTTGTAAGACACGTCATAACGAGGTAGCTCCCAACCAGTTTGAGTTGGCACCAATCTTCGAGGAATGCAATTTGGCTGTCGATCATAATATGCTGCTCATGTCACTGATGAAGCGTGTGGCTCGTAATCATGGTTTCCGTGTGTTGCTCCACGAAAAACCTTTCGATGGCATCAATGGTAGCGGTAAGCATAACAACTGGAGTCTGACTGCCGACAACGGAGTGCTACTCCATGCACCAGGTAAGAGTCCTGAGGAGAACCTGCGTTTCGTCACCTTCATTGTTGAGACCTTGATGGCTGTCTATAAGCATAACGGATTGTTGAAGGCTTCGATTGTCAGTGCCACCAATGCGCATCGCTTAGGTGGTAACGAGGCACCTCCTGCTATCATCAGTTCGTTCTTGGGCAAGCAGCTCACCGAGTTGCTCGATCATATCGAATTGTCGGATAAGGACGACCTCTTTAATATCAAGGGTAAGCAGGGTATGGAGATTGATATCCCTCAGATTCCTGATCTGATTATCGATAATACGGACCGTAACCGTACATCGCCATTTGCATTCACCGGAAACCGCTTTGAATTCCGTGCACCAGGCTCTTCAGCCAACTGTGCATCGGCTATGATTGCGCTTAACTCTGCTGTGACCGAGGCGTTGCAGAACTTTAAGCTTCGTGTGGATAAGCGCATCGCCAAGGGTGAGAGCAAGCTGTCTGCCATTATTGACATCCTGCGTGAGGATATCAAGACCAGCAAGCCTATCCGTTTTGATGGTAATGGCTATAGCGATGAGTGGGTGGCCGAGGCAGCCAAGCGTGGACTGGATGTCGAGAAGTCAACACCAAAGATTATCGAGCATTATCTTGATAAGGAAAGCGTAAAAATGTTCGAGTCGACCAAGGTGATGAACCGTAAGGAGTTAGAGGCTCGTAACGAGGTGAAGTGGGAGACTTATGTGAAGACAGTTCAGATTGAGGCTCGTGTGATGGGCGACCTGTCGATGAATCATATCATCCCTGTCAGCACACACTATCAGAGTCAGCTCATCAAGAATGTGCAGGGCATGAAGGATGTCTTTGCAAAGGCTGAGGCTGAGCGTTTGTCTGCCCGTAATATGAAGTTGATTAAAGAGATAGCCGAGCGTACTGAGCGTATCGAACAGCTGGTCGATGACCTGACTGAGGCCCGTCGTGTGGCTAATCGTATCTATAATATCCACGAGCGTGCCATGTGCTATCATGATACTGTTTGTCCGAAGATGGATGCTATCCGTTATGAGATCGACCATCTGGAGATGATTGTGGAGGACGGTCTTTGGTCATTGCCAAAGTATCGTGAGTTGTTGTTTATCAGATAAATTTTTTGCACAAAAATGAAAAAACTCTTAACTATACTGGCGCTCTTGGTTGCTTTCATAGCGGCCAAGGCCCAGATAATGGACCCAGTTCACTTCACCACGCAGTTGAAAGACTTGAAGAATGGTGAGGCTGAGTTGGTATTCAAGGCTACGATTGATGCTGGTTGGCATGTCTATTCCACTGGGTTGGGAAGTGATGGACCAATTTCTGCTTCGTTCCACAAGAATAAAATGGAAGGTGCCGAACCTGTCGGCAAACTGCAGGCCCGTGGAAAAGAGCTGAAGCAGTTTGATAAGCTCTTCGAGATGGAGGTGCGCTACTTTGAACAGGCTGTAACCTTCGTACAGAAGATTAAGTTCACCAAACCCAAGTACGATATTGATTGCTATGTGGAGTATGGAGCTTGCAATGATCAGGCTTGTCTGCCACCATCCGAAGCTGTGCTCAAAGTGAGCGGAAACAGTGCTGTGGCTGAGACAACCGAGGAAAAGGAGGTTGCTGATACGGCGAAGATAGCCCCCCCCGTCGATACAGCTGCTGTCGATACCGCGGTTGTTGCAAATGATCTTTGGACGCCAGTTGTTTCAGAGCTGCAGGCGTTTAACGGCGATACAGCTCCTACTGAAAGCATGGCTTGGTGGCTGATATTCATCGAAGGCTTGTTAGGCGGATTCTTGGCGCTGTTCACACCTTGTGTCTGGCCCATCATCCCTATGACCGTATCCTTCTTCTTGAAGCGTAATAAGGATCGTGCCAAAGCGATTCGTGAGGCTACCACATACGGTCTGAGTATCGTGGTCATCTATGTTCTGTTAGGCTTGGCGGTTACGCTGCTCTTTGGCGCCAGTGCACTCAATGCCTTGGCTACCAATGCAGTATTCAATATCTTCTTCTGTCTGTTGCTGGTCGTGTTTGCTGCTTCGTTCTTAGGTGCATTCGAAATCACATTACCTTCAGCGTGGCAGAATAAGGTGGATGCCAAATCCGAGAGCACCACTGGCTTGTTGAGCATCTTCCTGATGGCATTTACCTTATCACTGGTATCTTTCTCATGTACTGGTCCGATTATCGGTTTCCTGTTGGTGGCTGTTTCTACGCAGGGTAGTATTGTGGCACCAACCATCGGTATGTTGGGATTCGCTATCGCACTGGCCATTCCGTTCACGCTCTTTGCCATGTTCCCATCATTATTGAAGTCGGCACCTAAGTCGGGTGGCTGGATGAATGCCATCAAGGTGACTTTGGGCTTCATCGAGTTGGCTTTTGCGTTGAAGTTCTTGAGTGTGGCCGATCTGGCATATGGCTGGCATATCCTCGATCGTGAGGTGTTCCTGGCGTTGTGGATTGTCATCTTCGGTCTGTTAGGTGCCTACTTGTTAGGCTGGCTTAAGTTCCCGCACGATGACGATCAGCATCGTACCAATGTGCCGCAGTTCTTCCTGGCCATGGCGTCGTTGGCCTTTGCCATCTATATGATTCCTGGTTTATGGGGTGCACCGCTGAAGGCTATTTCTGCTTTTGCACCGCCGATGAGTACGCAGGATTTTAATTTGCAGAAGACGGTAACCGAGGCAAAATACAAGGATTACGAACAGGGTATGGCTGCTGCTAAGGCTGAGCACAAACCTGTGATCATCGACTTTACTGGTTTTGGTTGTGTGAACTGTCGCAAGATGGAGGCGGCTGTATGGAGTGATCCTCAGGTGTCGGATATCCTGAATAACAAGTATATCTTGATCTCGCTGTATGTGGATGATAAGACACCATTGGACGAACCTGTCCAAGTGGAGGAGAATGGACAGCAGCGTACACTACGTACCGTGGGTGACAAGTGGAGTTACCTGCAACGTGTGAAGTTCGGCGCCAATGCCCAGCCGTTCTACGTGCTCTTAAACGAAGAAGGCCACCCGCTTGCGGGCAGCCGTTCTTACGATGAGGATATTCAAGGTTATATAGAATTCCTGAATAAAGGTCTGAAATAGAAAATCCCCGCCGATTTGGAGGGCACTGAAAAAGTCCTATTAGGCACTTTTTAACAATTACAGTCTGCACATAGTCAGTAAAACATTTGGCTATGTGCAGATTTTTTTGTACCTTTACAGCATAAAAGAGAGTGCTTATGCTGTCGCAACAACAAGAGTTAGTATTGAGTGAGTATAGTGCCTTGTACGACATAGTTGTCCCACAAGACAATCTTCTGAGACGTATCAACGGGCTCGTTGATTTTTCTTTTGTCTATCAAGAGTTGTTAGACAAATACTGTCCAGACAATGGTCGTATGGCAGAGTCTCCTATCCGCATGTTCAAGTACCTGCTCCTTAAGGTCATCTATGATATCTCCGACGTG